>JAAYEY010000123.1 GCA_012728505.1 Synergistaceae bacterium
AAAGGGCAGAAAAGATCCTGAAAAGGAGATAATCTATGAGACTGCTTGCGTTTTTACTTATAGGAACACTAATATTTGGATTTGCTTTTCCTGCAGCGATATTACTTGTCGGAGTGGCCGGTATCGTGATTCTAGCCCTTATTGTCAGAGGACTTTTGAGAGGTGGCGGGGTCAAGGTCTACACTGCAGGAAGCGATGACCTTTTTAGAAACAGACGGAACGAGAACAGGGAACCTGAGATCATAGACTTGACCGAAGAAACAATGGATCTCAATTATGATTTTGAGGTCGATAACCGGTCCGATTTTGGTGAGGATTCAGAGGGAGAGATTGTTGAGCTACCTGCAACCGCACTTAGGAAAGAGGACTAACAAAACCTGATTGCGGGCCCAAAACGGAGGAAGCTTCGAGCAATCCTACGGCCATAGTTAACGCTTTATCTCTACTCTATCGGTTACCTATGCCGGCTATTATGCATTTTTTTGCTCTCGTGAATGACTTAATCTTTGCTTCACGAGACATTGCCTCTTCTTTTGTTTCGAACTCTTCTTTGAAAATAAGCTCAACGGGAACCCTGCCTCTTGTATATTTTGAGTTGGTACCTTTGTTATGTGCTGCAACTCACTTCCCTCTGTCATTGGTCCACCCAGTGTAAAGTGTTCCGTCTGAACATCGTAGGATGTATACCCACGCCTTCATATAGAATAGCTTCCCGCCGGATTATTTTCTTCCTGGAGAAAACTATCTATACCCATCCATCTTAAAATAACTTCAAAGAGTTTTTCCACATTGAAACCATCAGACGCTATGAATTCGTGCCACATTCTGGCAAAGTTGGAGAAAAGGGAGATGTTATCAAGGGCGTCGTAAGACCCAGTGATTTTAGCAAGAAAAGTGCCCCATACTTTGAGAACGGACAAAAACGTTTCAAAGCTCCCATCGTCTCTCTCAGCTGCCCCAGCAAGTGAAGGTGCCAGGCACGAGATGAAAATCACTATCAGTAAAAACCAAACAGTTTTTTTATTCTTTTTCACTTCGCACCTCTTTCTGAAATATATTGTATTAAGACCTAAGGGCGCTTTTATTCTACGTCGGCATCGGCAATTTTATCGGGTCATCCACAAAATAAACAGATGCAGAATTAATCGCTGAAAACAAAGGAGACCCTGTCAGAAGGGAGTATCAGATCCCAACAGAGCCTCCCTCTTCATTTTTTTTAGGTGCCTTACTCCACAGTTACAGCTTTGGTAAGGTTCCTCGGCATATCTATATCACAGCCGCGCTGCCTTGCGACATAGTATGCAAAAAGCTGCAGGGGAATGACAGACATAAATGCAGAAAGCTCAGGTTCTGTCTCAGGAGTAAAGATAACATTCTGTGAATAGTAACCGATCTCTTTGTCCCCTTCTGTAGCAAGAGCGATTATTGGTGAATTTCTTGCCATTGATTCCTCTATGTTAGAAATGGTCTTTTCCCAAAGTTTGTTTTTGGGAACTATTGCCACGACCGGAAACTCTTTGTCCAGCAGAGCTATAGGGCCGTGCTTCATCTCTCCCGCAGGATAGGCCTCCGCGTGGATATAAGATATTTCCTTTAGCTTAAGTGCGCCTTCGAGAGCTGGCGCGTAGGAAAGCCCTCTACCAATAAAGAAAAACCCTCTCGCGTCGGCAAAATTTCTGGCGATGGCTTCTATTTCTTTTTCCTGCCCCAGAATCGAAGCCAGTTTTCCTGGAATTTCCATCAGCCCAGTTATTATTCTCTGTTCGGTATCGGGTGCGAGGTCATTTTTAAGCTTTGCAATATAGAGCCCCAAAAGTGTAAGGATTGTTATCTGTGCCATGAAAGTCTTAGTGGCAGCTATGCCTATTTCAGGACCGGCAGGAGTGATAAGCCCGTCTCCCACCTCTCTGTGTATAGTCGAATTGCGAACATTTGTCACAACTATACATTTAGCTCCCTTAGACTTTGCAAGTCTGGCAGCATGTAAAGTATCGGCCGTTTCTCCGGACTGAGATACAAATACTACGAGAGTGTCCGGGCCGATTGGGATATTTCTGTAGCGATATTCGGAAGCGATCTCGGTTCTTATTTCAAAGTTTCCTATCTCTTCCATTATCCCTGCTGCTATCATAGTCGCATGGTGAGATGTGCCACAGGCTACAAAGTGGATTTTCTTCCACGGCGCTACCTGCTCCGGAGTCCAATCAAGCTCATGGCTGAGGTCTATCTGGTTCGATGCGACTCTTCCTAGTAGAGTATGAGTTACTACTTCAGGCTGTTCATGTATCTCCTTAAGCATGAAATGAGGATAATCGCCCTTGTCGTTCAATGCAGCTTCCCAGTCTAGGTGCATGGACTCTTTTTCGTGTTGATTACCTTCAAAATCGTAAAAAACACAGCCCTCTTTTGATATTCTTGCCATCTCATCATCATCCATGAACCAGACATCCTTGGTGAACTCCAGGAGCGCGGTCGGATCGGATGCGCAGAACCCCTCTTCTCCGGCATGTCCGACGACAAGCTGTGAACCTTTTCTAACAACCCATATTTCTTTGGGTTTATCATAGAACATTATTGCCAGTGCAAATGCGCCTCTAATTCT
>JAAYEY010000013.1 GCA_012728505.1 Synergistaceae bacterium
CACGTTAACGCTCGACAAGGTCGTACTTGAGTATCATCTGAATCTGCATGGCAATACTGATGTTAGAGTGCTCCGACACGCTTTTTTGAACAGTTATTACCAGACCGGACTTAAAAACCTGATAGATAATTCAATTATTGGCAGGACGGAAGAGGAAAGTACCTGTGAAATTGGCCTCCAAGGACTTTCCACAAACTACACAAAGCTGGATGAAATCCCTTTTGATTTTGAACGCCGCCGTATGAGCGTTGTGGTCGCGGATAAAAACGAAAAAACACAGATGATCACAAAGGGTGCTGTCGAAGAAATGCTCTCTATCTGCAATTATGCGGAATATTGGGGTAAAGTCATGCCGCTGACCGATAACATCAAGAAAGAGATACTCTCAACTGTTGATCGGCTCAATGACGATGGTATGCGCGTAATTGCTGTGGCACAGAAGACCAATCCGTCGCCTGTTGGCGCTTTCTCTGTGGCAGATGAATCGGACATGGTTCTGATGGGATACCTTGCATTTCTTGATCCGCCTAAAAAAACCACAGCTGCGGCAATCAGCGCATTAAATGAGAATGGTGTGGCGGTCAAAATTCTTACTGGTGACAATGACCGCGTCACTCGTGCCATCTGCAGGCAGGTCGGCTTGCAGGTTGATAATTTGATGCTCGGTTCAGATATAGAAGGCCTGTCGACAGAGGAACTAAAAAAAGTCGTTGAAACTACAAATGTGTTTGCTAAACTATCCCCACAGCAAAAGGCTGACATTGTATCTATCCTTCGGGAGAACGGTCATGTCGTGGGATATATGGGTGACGGTATTAACGATGCCCTCGCTATGAAAGCTTCAGACGTAGGCATTTCAGTCGATACAGCGGTCGATATCGCTAAGGAATCAGCACATGTTATACTGCTTGAAAAAGATTTAATGGTGCTAGAAAAAGGAATCATTGAAGGCAGAAAAACCTTTGCTAACATGATCAAATATATTAAAATGACAGCCAGTTCAAACTTTGGAAACATGTTTTCAGTTGTTGTAGCGAGCGCTTTTCTACCTTTCCTTCCGATGGCGTCACTCCACTTAATTTTACTGAACCTAATATACGATATCTCATGTACTACAATCCCGTGGGACAATGTCGATGAGGAGTTTCTCAAAATACCCAGAAAGTGGAATTCTTCTTCAATCAGCAGGTTTATGGTTTGGATAGGACCTACTAGTTCAATTTTTGACATAACAACATACCTGCTCATGTACTTTATCATCTGTCCTCTGATGACCGGAGGAGAACTCTTTCATAACATAATAAGTACCGGGAGGCAGGAATATTATATTGCTCTGTTCCAATCAGGGTGGTTTGTCGAGTCCATGTGGAGCCAGACTTTGGTAATCCATATGATTCGCACTCCGAAAATTCCTTTTTTGCAAAGCAGGGCATCCTTTCCTGTTATTGCTCTCACCTTTACAGGCATCGTAGTGCTAACAGCGATTCCCTTCATACCGCTCGGTACAGCAATTGGCCTTGCCCCACTCCCGGCAACGTACTTTGGATGGCTGGCTTTGACTATTGCAGGCTATATGGCACTGGTTACTTTGATAAAGGCTATTTATATCAGAAGATACGATGAGTGGCTATAAAGGAAACAATGAGGGCTACCAGCTTAACGCCGATAGCCCTCATTTTATTTTAACATTTAGCTTGCCAACTGCTCTATTTGAATGTCCCCCTGTAATTCCTTAGCTTATGCCAGTCAAGTAGGAAAACTTTCTTTCTTAACAAAGTTCCGATTTCTATCTTCTCAGTTCACCCGATTTAATTTTTGCATCAAAATCGGCCGTGAGGCGTTTCATTTCCTTACTAAGGAGAAGGAGTCCGACAAGGTTGGGTATCGCCATAAGGCCGTTCAGTGTATCAGAGAGATCCCACAGGTTAGCAAGAATCCCTGCGCCGCCCCATCCGCCAAGCACTACTAGAACTATCCAAAGCAACTTAAATGGTTTTATCATGCCGGGTCCGCCGCAAAGATAGACTAAAGCGGTCTCGCCATACCAGTACCAACCTAGGATAGTTGAAAAGGCAAACAGTGCCAGTGCTAGCGAAAGTATCATGGTCCCTGTACCGCCAAGCGTCATCGAGAAAGCAGAGAGTGTAAGCTGAGCTCCCGTAAGTTCAGCCTGGCTGGTGAGAACTCCGGTAGTAAGAATTGTTGTAGCGGTAAGAGTGCATATCACAATGGTGTCCATGAAAACTTCGAAAATACCGTAAAGCCCCTGACGCACTGGATGATCCACTTTAGCAGTACAGTGCACCATAGGCGCAGAACCAAGACCTGCTTCGTTGGAGAACACACCGCGGGCAATGCCTCGTGTTATCGCAGTTTTAACCGCCCAACCTGCCATTGCTCCTGGCAGTGCCATTGGGTCTCCAAAAGCTCCCTGGAAAGCCATTGATATCGCACCGGGGATTGCATCCATATGCTGGAAGATAACTGCAAAAGCTCCAACAATGTAGAAAACTGCCATAAAAGGTACAAGGTAGACTGTTACAGTTGCTATGCTTTTAAGTCCGCCCCATACTACAAGGCCGGTTAGGATCGCAAGTACAACAGCAGTATAAATGTGGGGAACACCGAATGCGAGAAAGATACCTTCAGCTGTTGAGTTTGCCTGTACCATGTTGCCTATACCAAAAGAAGCAAGGAATGCGAAAAGGGCAAAAAGCACTGCCAGCCATTTCATTCCCAAGCCTTTTTCGAGTATATACATGGTGCCGCCTCTATACTGGCCCAGCTCGTCTTTTTCGCGGTACCGAACTGCAAGGGTCACTTCACAGAATTTAGTGGTCATACCAAATATCGCAGATATGAGCATCCAAACTAAAGCTCCCGGACCTCCAAGATGGAGGGCGGTAGCTACTCCTGCTATATTACCTGTACCTACTGTTGCAGCAAGAGCTGTTGCCATAGCAGCGAAAGATGAGATACTACCCTCCTCAGCACTTTTTTCCTTAAGCCTGCCAAGGACTTCTCTAAGCATAAGCCCGAAATACCGAACCTGAGGAAAACCAAGGATGAATGTGAGCCAGATACCTGTACCGACTAATAATGTAAGCATCCAGGGACCCCATACAATACCATTGATAATTCCATTGAGCTTCCATACCACTTCCATGAAAACACTCTCCCTCAAAAATTAAAATATAAAAGTAAAAACATAAAATAAGGGAAACATCCCCGAAAATCTTTTGACAGACTATCACGCTGTTTAGAATTTGTCTACAATTTTTTATAAATTTAATTAAATGTAAAGGGTTATCTTCTGCATTAAGAAATGGTTTGCTTGTAGATAATTAAAGCCTCTACCTTTATTTCAAATATTTTACTGTATCTATATCTCTTGTTACAGTCTAAATTAAAATTTTGATTGTATGCTAAACAGTAAATTAACGAGACTATCTAAATTTTATAGATAAATTACTTGTATACAGGAAGTAAAATCATTTCTGTAATAAAAACAAGACGCCTCCGTCAGAGCCATTGATTTTTTGAGTTTTGTGGCATAGAATCAACGGGCTTGAAATGTAGTTATCTAAATGAAGCATAAATTCTAACAGTTTCTTGAAAATAGGAGTAAATATCGATATTGAAAAAGCTTTTGAAAAATCAATCATCCACCTTTTTTTTGATTATCTTTCTCTTAGGGATTGTCATGGTTGTTCCCTCATTTTTTTTCTATCAACGCATAGTAGAAACGATAACAGCCGAAACCAATAAACAGGCAAAGGCCGTTGCTTTTTCTGTTTCAAAATTTATTGAGAAAGATATTAAAGAATACGACAAACTCTCTTCTGCTCAAAACCACTCAGAGAGCTTGTATGATTCTGACTACTACAAGACCATGTCATCTTTGCTGGGGAATATCAAAGATGAGACAGGAGCTAAATTTATATATACTGAAAAGAGGCTTTCTGACGAGGAAGTCGCTTATATTCTGGACGCGGAAGAGGTTGAGAGCGATAATCATTCTCCGCTAGGAACAAGAGATAAGATATCTGAAATAGAAAAGATGGCCTTCACTAAAACTAAAGGAACATTATCTGGCGCTGTGGTATACGAAAAATGGGGAAAGCTCTTCTCTACTTTTGCACCTATTTGGAATATAGATACCGGGGAAATATCGGGGCTCGTGGGTGTAGATTTTTCACCTATCTATGTAGAGAAATCTGCAAGGAGGCTCAGAATCACCCTCATAATAGGCCTTTTAGGAGCAATTTTATTAACAGTTGTAGTAATACAAATACTGCTCACATTCATAACCCGCAATCTAAATACGGACTATATGACCAAACTCTATAACAGACGCAGCTACGACAACTCTATAAAAAAAGCAATCGAAGGTGGATATCCTTTTTCTCTCATGGTAATCGATGTTGATGACTTCAAGGTCGTGAACGACAGTCTCGGACACATCGTGGGCGATAACGCTCTCAAAGAGATAGCAGGCCTGATAAAACAGAACACACGAAATGAGGACCTTTGTTTTCGTTACGGTGGAGATGAGTTTGCCGTAATCTTACCGAATGCAAAAAAAGAAGAGGCAATACTCATAGGAGAAAGGATTCAGTCTAGAATCCTTTTAGACAACTTAAACACCAAAGGCCTTTCTGAATTAAAAATATCGTTAAGTGTTGGAGTCGCTCAATGGAATCCCGGAATGAGCCCTCAAGACCTCACGGAATTGGCTGACAAAGCAATGTACTCTTCGAAAAATAGAAGCAAGAAGAGGACATCTGTCTTAGAGAAAGAGTCGTAGTATCTACTTGATCCGACCTATCTCATGTTCTTCTCTACGTTCAGGAATGATTTCTAGCCAGTACCCATCAGGATCTTCAATGAAGTAAATCCCCATATCCTTGTTTTCATAACATATGCATTCCATTTTTTCGTGATAAGCATGGAAAGCTTCAAAATCTTTTACTGTAAAGGCAAGATGGAATTCACACTCGCCAAGGTCATATTTTTCCGTTCTATCGTGCAAATAAGTTAGTTCTAACTGGAAATTAGTTTCGCCGTCCCCCAGATACACTAGAGTAAAATCGGGCTTTTCTTTCCTGCTAACCTCTTTAAGCCCCAACGCCTCCTCATAAAATTTCATGCTTTTCGTGAGATCTAGTACATTGAAATTAAAATGAGCAAACTTAGCTTTCACAACTATCATCTTCTCTCAGGTTTTTTAAAAAAATATAAATGTTATCTTCACAGCCATTAACTTATTCTTTGAGACCTTTCTCAAGTTCTGTGCAGAAATATTTTACCGTTTTAAAGGCACGGAGCAGCTCCGTCTTACTTAATGATGAAAGGGCCTCTATTTCCCAGTCGTGCAGCTCTTTTACAAGCTTTTCAGCCAGTACTTTCCCCTCCTGGGTAAACCTTATCACCTTACGTCTTCGGTCTTTTTCGTGAGCAAAACGGCCAATAATAGCTTTTTTTTCCAGGGCATCCAATGTGGCAGTCATCGTCTGCCTGGGTATACCCAGAAAATCAGCGACCTCAGCAGGTTCAACTCCTTGAGGTCTCATATGCAGTTCTTCTATTAGAGTCATCGCGTTGTTAGACACACCATGTTTCTGTGCCCAGCATGTGTAAACCCTGTCATATCGACGCCAAAGATCGGAAAGTTCAAGCAGTGTTTTAATCTCATTCTTTTTTTCTGTCTTTTTCATTTGCATGCAGGGCCTCCTAAAGATTTCTATGTGCGAGATGGACAAATGAAACCGCCCTTGACTCAACAAACCACATAACCATTAATATGGCAGAGAGGACAACATTTGCAAAGACCATGGAAATCCAGACACCATCCAACTTCCAGAAAGTTGGGAGAAGCCAGATGAAAAATGGCAGTATCAGAAAAGGATCTACATATGTAATAAATGAAGAGTGCCCCGATTGTCCTATCGACTGAAAATATGAAGCGCCTACCTTACATAAACCAAGGAAGGGAAACATTGGTGAAGCAAGCATAAGTCCCCTAGACACCATGGCAGCAGTGCTACCACGCATTGAGAAAAAGCCAGGTATAAATGGAGCAAAAACAAAGAGCAAAACTGAACAAATTATTCCGATGCCAAATGCAGACGAAAAACCCATTTTCGCTGTAAACCTTCTTCTTGCCGGCAGTAAAGCACCGTGATAGTAGCTTACGAGAGGCTGTATCCCTTCTGCTACACCCTCTTGGAGCATTACTCCCACGGGTATAACATAGCTTATGACCGAGTATGCCGCGATAGCTTGCTCCCCACCATAGCTAAAGGACTGCCAGTTATGCATAATCATTGTCAGGGCAGCTGCCACCTGTACACCAAAAGGAGAAATTCCCATCGACATTGTTCTGCCTGAAAAGGCAAGAGATCTCCACATTTTTTTGAATCTCAGTTTTACGTTAGAATTACCGCTGAGAAAGTGATAAAAAAGCAGGATAGCAGTAAACGTTTGTGAAATAACTGTAGCCCATGCGGCACCAGCTACTCCGAAGGGATATATTAGAACAAGAATCCAGTCGAGAATAATATTCAGGACAAAACCGGTTATCATGATGTACATCGCTTTACGAGGATGACCATCGTTCCTTACTGCTCCGAGCATTCCCATCATGAATATTTCTGATGAAGAAAACAATAGAAGTATAAGAGCATAGACTGTTGCCAGACTTGCAAGCTCTTTTGAAACATTGAAAAGGCCTATTAGGTTGGGCAGCAATATGCTGAAAGAGAAGGAGATTAAAAGGGAAGCAAGAACCATAAGCATGACCATACAAGCAAGAACCCTCTCCGCGGTCTTCATGCGCCCTCTTCCCATACTAGTCGAAATAAGAGCACCTCCGCCAACTCCGATACCTGCTCCCGTTGCTATTGCAACCATGGTGAAAGGGTATGCTATTCCAATTGCGGCAAGCCCTGAGTTGCCTGTTGCCATTCCCACAAAAAAACCATCTACGATAGTATATACTCCGCTCAAAAGCTGCGATGCAAGTGCAGGAAGTACAAATCTACAGAAAAGAAGTGACATATCTTTATAATTTTTAGCTCTCCAAGTTAACGTTAACAAAAATAACAGCTCCAAGTAGTCCTAGTCAATATCATCCACACATGGATAATACAGCATTTTACTATTTTGTCAACGATTTAAGCTGCTTTTAATAATCAGTTGCAGTAATAATGGTAAAATGTTACCCTCTCTATTGAACTTTTTCTAAAGCAAAAAAACACAAAGCGAGGAAACCTATGGGACATAAGGTTCGAGAGACAAGTAAGGCCCAGCATCTTAGAATGACAACCATGCCAATACCGGGGTTGGTAATTAAGCTTGCTGTGCCTACAATAATCAGCATGCTCGTAACAGCTATATACAGTACAGCAGATACTTTTTTCGTTTCCAAGCTGGGAACAAGCGCCAGCGCGGCGGTAGGGGTAGTATTTTCTATCATGGCTTTATTCCAGGCGATTGGCTTTACTTTTGGCACAGGTGCGGCGAGTATAATCTCAAGAAAACTTGGCACTCATGACGTAGGTTCTGCCAGCAGGTACGCATCAACCTCCTTTTTCCTTGCCTTAGGATCAGGCACGCTTTTTGCCTTATACGGACTTTCTTCCCTCGATAGTTTTATACTAAAGCTTGGTGCAACAGAAACCATCCTTCCTTATGCAAAGAGCTATGCTATGTACATTTTATTAGGGGCACCAATAATGTGTACCTCTTTTGTTATGAACACTGCACTAAGAGCCGAGGGAAAGGCCGCTTTTGCTATGGTCGGCCTTGTGACCGGAGCAATTCTTAATATAGTTTTAGACCCCATTTTCATCTTCACGTTCAACCTCGGGATATCGGGAGCAGCTATAGCAACACTGATATCACAGTCTATTAGTTTTTCAATACTTCTCTCATTTTTTGTGTTTAGAAAAAGTAGCATAAGGATCCGATTCAGAAATATTTCAAGGAGACCTCGAGAGTATGCTGAAATCCTTTCACTGGGTACTCCTTCTCTGTTCAGACAAGGACTTGCGAGCATAGCAACTGTCGCTCTCAATGTAGCGGCTTCTCTTTACGGAGATGCAGCGGTAGCTGCAATGTCGATAGTTGGACGCACATTTATGGTTGTTTTGTCTGTAATTGTTGGTCTTGGCCAGGGATTCATGCCTGTTTCAGGCTATAATTTTGGCGCAAAGAATTACGCCCGTGTAAAAGAAGCCTTCTGGTTTACAGTAAAAGTGGGGCTTGCCATCACCGCTGTGATGTCTCTGATTGGATTTATAATGGCGCCAGAGATAATAGCCTCCTTTAGAAAAGAAGATGCCGATGTAATAGCGATAGGGACTTTTGCGATGCGTTTGCAGTTTTCATTTCTCATACTCCAGCCTCTTTTCGTTTCGACGAATATGCTTTTCCAGTCTACAGGACATGCTGTAAGAGCTTCCTTCCTTGCATCGAACCGGCAAGGCCTTTACTTTCTTCCATTGATATTCATCCTCCCAAGGCTCTTTGGCCTTAGAGGAGTAGAGATAACCCAGCCCATTTCAGATATATTAAGCTTCCTTACTTGCATTCCTTTCTTATACTTTTTTATGAGAAAACTGACGGAGTTGGAAAAAGAGAAAATTTAAACTTTCATAGGAGATGATCGAATGTATCAACTGGATGAGATTATTATAAAAAGGCAGAGCTGCCGAAGCTATGAACCAAAACCTGTTGCCAGGGAAGATATCATTAAATGTCTCGATGCTGCAAGACTTGCTCCATCTGCATGCAACAGTCAGCCATGGAGGTTTACGATCATAACGGAACCACAAACAAAAACAAAACTTGCAGACCTTCTTAAAATAATCGGAGGCAACAAATTTGCCGACGAAGCTCCGGTGCTTATTGCTGTCGCAGAAGAGGCCTGTCCAGAACTTATGCCTGGAGTTCTAAAAAAATGGGACTGCAAACATTTTGCACATGGCGATATCGGAATAGCCGTTGCACACCTCACACTTAAGGCTACAGAGCTAGGTCTTGCGACGTGCATTATGGGAACGTTCGAGGATAAAGATGTGAAAGAACTGCTTAATATTCCTGAAGAACATAAAACCCGAGTGATTATCTCACTTGGTTATCCGTCAGACAGCAAAGAGAGAGGTAAAAACCGTAAAAGCCTTGACGAAATAGCTAGATTTATAGAATAGAGGCTAAGAGTTACCTATGCCCATAAAGAGCTCAACTTAGCATAGACTCTCTCGTCTTCCATGCGACGCAGTGAATGCAAGAAATATCTACCCTTATTGTGGGGCAGCTCCTGAGTTAGACATCGAACCCTTGTCCTGGATACAGAGTGCATGAATTCGCACTCTACCAACATAGGGGCCAGTTTTTCATTAACTTCTGCCGGCACGGTATCAAGAGCCCAGCCAAAGAAAACAGTATGGTTGGTATGGTTGTTTACATCGAGATCTTGCCAACGCACTTTCCATATTTCTTCCAATTTAGAGGAAGTAAGTTCGGGAACGGCTACGTCTTTGGGAAATTCTTCTGTTATACGATCAGTAAAGCTTGCCATAAGTGCGCTCTTATCCAAACGCACTGGCCTCCGTTTTTTGAGGTCTACCAACACCCACCAGGTATAAGCAGACCCAAGGAATTCACCAAGCCCATTCCAAAGTTTGTACGAACGCAAAGAGAACAAGTTACGATAAGGCTCAGCGTAGGTTTTTATTCTTAGCTTTCTGTCCTCTCTGACCGGATATTTTTGGAGTTCTACCCGATATTTTCTCAAGACCCATGTTAAATTTTGCTTCAGGGTCTGTCTCACGGATAGGTTAAACTTTGAAGCATCAACATCCGCCAGTTCCTGAAACATCTCAAGCAGAAAACCAAATTTAAGCCTTCCCTTAGGGTCGATCCCACTGAAAGGGATCTGGATTTCAAGATCAGTCATCTAGGTAACTGTCGAAGTACCCCTGTATGTAAACCACCGGTGTCCCTTTGTCTCCAGAACCTGAGGTCAGGTCACATAGAGATCCGATAAGATCAGTCATACGTCTTGGAGTAGTTCCAAGAGTGCTGTTGCCGTATTTGTCCATCTTATCCTTGGATCTGATCGCTTCTTTCACAGCTTCAGTGGGATCCTTCCCTTCTGCATTATCAGCTACATATTTGAACTTTATCTCTTTAGGCATTCCGTTTAATCCGTCGGTATATCCTGGTGATACCACAGGATCAGCAAGTTCCCATATCCCGCATACAGGGTCTTTGAAAGCACCGTCTCCGTATATGAGCACTTCGATATTCTTTCCTGTACGTTTGAAAAGATCAGCCTGTAGCTCTTCCACAAATTTGTCGCAGTCCCTCGGGAAGAGTTTTACTGAGATGTCGTTTGTGTAGTTGGATCCAAGCAGACCATATTTCTCATTAAAGCCCGCTCCCTCCCTAACCGGAGAACTGCATATCTCATCCATTGAGATTACAGTTGCTCCCGCTTTTTCCAAAATAGCCTTGTGAAGCTTTCTCGTATGTATGCTTGCGACTATCACTGTTTTAGAAAAGCTTAGCGCTGCAAGCGGATTGTTCGCAAAGTATATAGAAACTTTTTCAGGATCTATCGATTTATATAGTTCGACATAATCTACGCCGGTAAAAGGATGCTTGTTTGCTCCAAATACTTCGTAGTATTCTTTTTCGTCAAAGGTTTCTTTTGTGAGTTTATCTTCGTTAAGATAGAAATTCATTGGGGCTATTACCTGATTTCCGACCTCATCGGAGGGGTATGAAAGAAACAAACGCACATGTCCCCTTACTCCATTTACAATTCCTTTAAGAAGCAGGTGAAATCTGTTCCTGCTTAATATTGGAAATATTATAGAGACATCCCCATCCGGTACTTTTAATCTGACATCCTCAGATATGTCTGAGACGGTCACATAATTCCCCTGCGATCTGGCAAGAAGGGACTCTGTAACGCCGACTATATCCTTGTCTCTTATGACGAAAGGATCTCTCTCGTTCTCTGATGCGGCAATGATCGTATCGGAAATTATGTTTATCAAATCCGCACCTTTAGTTATTACAGGCAGACGGATACCTCTGGAAGCTGCTCCAACATAACGCATGTTATTTTTCCTCCCAAACAGGGTATATTCTCTTTGTGAATCAAACA
>JAAYEY010000124.1 GCA_012728505.1 Synergistaceae bacterium
CGTCGGCAGATGTTTATCCAAATATATTTTTGCTACAAATTGTTTGTATTTTCTTACGAACCTTGTTCAGTTTGTTTCTCTCTTATCCAACGCTTTTGCTATCCTCTCAAGGCCTTCAGCCAGCTGCTTTCTGGTCGTACCAACATTTATGCGAGCAAACCCCGCTCCCTCTTCCCCAAAATCCAGACCTTTATTTAGAGCAACTTTAGCTTCCCTTACCAGAAATTCCGGCAGCGTTTCTCCGTCAAAACCATACCCCCGGAAATCTATCCAGAATATGTATGTCCCCTCAGGATGGTCCATCTTCGCTTTCGGCATGCGTTCTTTTACAAACTTTTCCGTAAAATCCCTGTTCCCTTCAATATACTCCACCATCTCGTCAGCCCATTGAGCACACTTGCTGTAAGCTGCCTCCATAGCTACAAGCCCCATGCCGTTCAGCCTTGAAAGATGGAACCTCACCAGAACAGATTTGTACTGCTCCATTAGGGAATGGTCGGGGATAATTACAATAGATGATGAAAGACCCGCAAGGTTGAAGGTCTTGCTTGGCGCGATATAGGTTAGAGTTTGCTTCTCCATACCAGGCAGCGTTGCAAGACAGGTATGCTTCGCATCGCTGAAAACTATATCCTGATGGATTTCATCTGATAGGATCAGCATGTTTTTGCGTGCTGCAAGCTCTGCAAGTTTTTCAAGCTCTGTTTTTGTCCAAACACGAGATACAGGATTGTGCGGACTGCAGAATATAAGTGTCCGGCATGTCGGTGTAATAAGTTTCTCCAAGCCTTCCAGATCCATTACAAATTTACCATTCTCACGCTTAAGCGGGTTTTTTACAACATGTCTTCCAGATGTTTCGATTATTTCATAAAAAGGAGGATATACAGGAGTCTGGAGAATGATTCCATCCCCCGGTTTTGTGTATGCCTCAATAGCGAAAGCAAGACCTCCAACTACCCCCGGAGACCAGGTCACTGCGCTTTTGTCAAAACTCCATCCATGGCGCTTCTTTTCCCAGTTAACTATCGAATCAACAAGACTATCTTTTACAACAGGATATCCTAGCACTCCATGTTTTAACTTATCTTCTATCGCCTCTATAACCTCTGGCGGAGATTTAAAATCCATGTCCGCAACCCAATAGGGCAGCAAATCAGAATCTCCGAAACGTTCTCCCATAAGATCCCATTTCATAGAGCTTGTCCCGCGGCGTTCAATATATGTGTCAAAATCATACTTAGTCATCAACAGACCTCCTCATAGAAACTGTAAAAATAATATCATAAATTTATAAAATAGCCGCTACAGCGAAGTAAAGGACAGACGGGCACACAAGACATCCCAGACCGGTATAGAAGGTAGATGTCATAGCAGCGTAAGGCACCAGTGACGGATTGATGACAGCCATTGCCGCGGACGTACCGCTTGTCGTACCCAAAAGGCCTCCGAAGATTATCGCTTCCCTTGGAGAATCTATCCTGATCACTTTTGAGACAAGCGGCGTTATGACCATTACTGCAATTGACTTGACCACACCAATGCCGATCGAAAGTGCGATAACGGAAGAATCCACTCCCAGAGCAGCTCCGGTAATGGGACCTACGACGAAGGTCACCGCACCTGCCCCAATCGTCGTGATATCCTCCGGAGAAGTATAGCCACCAAACCACGCAAACAAAGCCCCTATCGTAAAGGAGAACAAGACTCCTAGAAAAAGTGAAACAAGACCTGCAAGGCCTGATCTCTTCAGTTCGTTGAAATCAGCTCCGAAAGCAGTAGCAACTATCGTAAAATCCCTCATCATAGAACCACCCAGCAGTCCTATGCCTGCAAAGACCGGTATATCTGAAATGCCCTTGCTTCCACCTGTAATACTGCCTCCGGCGTATGCCATCAAAAGGCCAAAGAGTATGGCTACTGAAGAACCGTTAAGCCTCCCTTTTGTCAAATATTTAGAAAGAGTATAGGAAGTTAGTATAACTGTCCCTATGACAGCGAATGCCGTGACTAGGGGATTTTTAATCAGTATCTTTATAATTATTTCGAAGAGCTCCATCAATCACTGCCTTCTTCTTTAACCACATCTTTTGATGAGGTTATCCTGCTTACAAAAGGGATGAGACAGAGGCTGAAAACAGTGATTGTTGTACCGCACAACATAGCAAGCCATCCGCTCCTAAGTGCTTTCACAACGTCCTGTGTCGCTGACATCGCTACAACAACGGGGATATACATATTCTGCCAGAACCTTAACCCATCGCTAAAGTTCCCGTTCTGCAAATTCTTTTTGACAGTTTCAGAGTAGCTGCAAAGAAGAAGCAGTAAAAGCATCGCAAAACCGACTCCACCAACGTTGGCATTTAAACCTACCAGCCTACCGGTAACCTCTCCGACAAAAAGGCCTGCGAAATAGCAAATAGCAAGAAGAAAAACTCCGTATATCACCAAATCACAAACACTCCATATAAAATAAATTTAAGTCCTCATGAAACATAGTCTATAACTAATTAAATTTAATCTATTTTGCCTCTCCTGTCCAATATAAAATAAAAACAAATATAGATGTAACGTAATAGGAATAGAAATAAGGACTCGCAATTGACATCAGTAATTAAAACTTTGTTGTAGGCTGAGCTTTTTACTGTTTTGTAACGAATACCTATAAAAGTTTCTCACAAAGTTATTTAAATCCCATATCTCTTTCCTACACTCGTCATTGCTGCCTGCCAGGGAGAATATGCGTTGCTTTCGGTCAGTATCTTGTGCGCCATTTCATTCGTTCCTCCCGGCGTTGCAAAGCCTTTCATGTATTCCTCTATTTCAACCGGGGC
>JAAYEY010000125.1 GCA_012728505.1 Synergistaceae bacterium
CCCCAAGAAAATATATAGGCGAAATGTACGTGCTTGAATCAATTGCATACTTCGTGGCAGATGAGCTAGGAAAGAGAAACATTGCTTAGGTGAAAAAAGACTAAAAACTCTCCCAATATAACCAAAGAAAAAGGGTTTACGGATTTCATCGTAAACCCTTTAAGAGTCTGGAGCGGACAACGGGATTCGGACCCGCGACCCTCAGCTTGGGAAGCTGATGCTCTACCAACTGAGCTATGTCCGCATATACCTTAAACGAGGGTTATTATAGCCTCCCCCTTTTTATTTGGCAACACTAATAACAGAGCACTACCCCACTACAGGTTCTTGAACTTGAAAGACTTGATATTTATAAAGGCATAATTATGGATCTATATTTCTAAGGTTCATAAAGATTTGATTCGAAAAACTCAGTCATAACTCAGTAAATGGCTACTTACTCAGAAAATTTATTTTTATCCTGACTATTTCAGAATGACTTCCTGTACGGATAGGAAACATCCATGTGCCTATCCCTGAGCTTACAATTGCTTTAAAGTTTCCTGATTCTAATATTCCGTAATGTGTGTGGTTTGCAAATCCAACAAGATAGTTGAAGGGAAATAGCTGTCCGTTGTGCGTATGTCCAGAAAGCTGAAGGTCTGCCCCATTCTCTATGGATTCGTCTATGGTGTTCGGCTGGTGGTCAATTATTATGATAGGCCTGTCTTTATTGGCCCTGCCAATGATTTTAGAAAGTGGCTCACGCTCTTTTTCATGGATATCTTTCCTACCGACCAGATATATGTCCTTTATTACTACCATTTCATCTTGAAGTACCGTTATCCCTGAATCATCAAAATAAGATAGAATTTTTGACACGTCTCCAAGGTAGTGTTCGTGGTTGCCTGTGACAAAATAAGTTCCATATTCTGTCTTTATACTTCCAAGCTTCTCTGCTGCGAATTTCATTATTTCTTCATAAGATGAATGGTCAAAAATATCTCCGCATATAAAAAGAATCTGTGGCGATAGTTTCTCTATCATTTTTTTGATTTCTTCCAGTTCATTTTTGCCAATGGATGTTCCGACATGCAGATCCGAGATCATTACTGCGTTAAGTGAAGAAATGGAAGAGCTTTTGTTTATGGATACTTCGTAGGACGTTACCTTGAAGTCAACCGCATTGTAAAAAGCATAGAGCGTTATCAGTACCGCTAGTATTGGTACTATTAATCCATCAGCATATATTTTAAAGAAACACGTTCTTATCTTTCTTGGTATCTGTAGAAAACTGCCCAAATATCCTATAAAGTCTCCCATTATGAAAAGTAAAGACGAATATAAGACTATACCGATGTAAAAAGAAGAACTATATTTTATGAGTATTGTTAACGTCCTATGTTGATATATCCAGTTCTGAAGGAAGAATGAGGAAAGAAATATCGCCAATCCAAACCAAAGACATAGAGACATTGTACGCCCATATATTTTGTTTAATTTATAACTTTTTACAAGATCCCCATACCTTTTGCATAGATATGTATTGATAATCAACAGCAAAAATATAACAAAAACTAGAAAGATTACGAAACGTGCCATTTATCAATCCTGACCGCCTATTTTTGTCTGGCTTATTATTTTTGATCAAAAATTTTTTTCTTGACCTGTCTGGCGTGTAACATTTATAAAAGCATCCACTACAGCAGGGTCGTATTTAATTCCTGAATATTTTTTTATATCTGCTATTGCTTCCTGTAACGTCCTAGATTTGTCGCCATAGTCGTTTGTGATAGCGTCAAAAGATTCCGCTACTGAAATTATTCTGCTAGAGAGGGGTATCTCCTCCCCCTTTATACCTTTAGGATAACCGGTTCCGTCCCAATGTTCATGGTGGCTCAGGACACCATCAGCCAGGTCTATAGTTTCGTCGAAAAGATTGAGGATGCGATACCCTGCCACAGAATGCTGCTGCATTTCTCTGTATTCTTCCTTGGTGAAATTCTTGTGCTTGTTAAGTAAGTTATCATCTAGGATAATTTTCCCTATGTCGTGAAAATACCCGTTTTCGGCGATTCTGTTAATTTGTGCTTCCGGAAGGCCCATCTCACTGGCGATTTTTTTGGAGAGAGCTGATACGTTCTCAGAGTGCTTTTTCTCAGTAAGGCTTCTTTTGTGCAGCTGACTTATTATCTTAGTAATCATTCTTTTATTGTTTCTCTTTCTGTCCATCGTTTTATCTCTATACATGTTGTTTTCCGCTGTTTCGATTATTTCAGCAAGGCCTTGTTCCGGTGAAGTCTTCGTGCTCGCTCCCAGTGAAATACTCCCAATTATTTCTTTTGAATGGACTTCTTCAAATGCATGCTTGATATCAGCCATTATTCGATCAGTTTTTTTGTCGTCGCATGAAGGTAAGATGAGCGCGAATTCATCTCCACCTATCCTGGCAGCGACACCTGTTTCTTTTGATGCTTTTCTAAATGCTGAGGCTGCATCTTTGAGCAATTGATCTCCGGCTGAGTGACCGAATATGTCGTTTGTTAGCTTAAGTCCATTCAGATCTCCGAAAATGACTGAAACAGGCAAAACGTTTTCTTTATCGATGCGCTTTATCTCTTCTTCAAAGAAAAGCCTGTTATGGATGTCTGTAAGAGGATCGTGATATGTGAGGTATTTTATATGTTCCTCACTCTTCTTCTGCTCAGTGTTGTCCATGAAAGTTACCACTGCTCCAATTAAAACTTTGTTTATATGCTGTGGATAAGAGGAATATCTGACATCGAAGCTGGTTTTGTCTTTGCGCCAAAAGACCTCGTCATTGACACTAACACCTTTTCCTTTTTTAAAGGTTTGCAAAATTCTACATTCACTGGCAGGAAATAACGTTCCGTCAGGTTTTGTGTGGTGGATTTGGAGGTGCATGTTTTTGCCCAGAACCTCAGATTGGCTTTCGTAGCCTAGCATATTAAGAGCGCTCTCATTGCAGAATGTACATCTTCCCTCTGTATCTATTCCGTAAATGCCTTCAGCGGTTGAGTCAAGTATCAGTTTAAGTTGCTCCTTGTTCTCCTGAAGTACTCCATTCGTTTTTTCGAGATCGGTTGTTCTTTCTTTTACTTTTGTTTCAAGGTTTTTTACGAGCCTGGTGATCGTTTCAGCCAGTTCGTTGAATGTCCGGGCCAGACTTCCGATCTCGTCCTCCCTGAAAATCCTTGCTCTTTCGGTAAAGTCTCCGTCTGTAAATTTTTTTGTGCTGGTATTAAGGCTTTCTATTGGTTTAAGCATTTTGTCGACAAATCTGAGAAATAAAAGAGATATAGCCAGTATTAATATTACAGAGAAAAATATCGTCGTCTTAGAAAAAAGTAAATAGTATACGATACCAAAGGTTATTAGTATCGTTACAATGTATAAGGCCATGATACTTTTTTTAATAGAGACTCGCTTAAAGATATTCATAGCAGACCACCCGGAATTCTTTCTTTTTTGATTAGATGCATTTTTGCTAATCTATATTATTGCAAAACTTTCAAAGAAGATATACAAAGGTGCTTAATTCCCAATCAAATACTTATGATTTATTCAAAATAAGTACACAATCAGTAATTCTACAATTCCATATGTTCTTTGCCAATAGCAAAAATGTTGGTTTTTTTATAAATGTAAGAATTTTTATAATTCCTAAGAATACTTGAATTTCTACTGAAATATAGTCAGATAAAAAGCGGGGAACTTTAAGGCTCCCCGCTTTTTTATGTTGCCCTGTAAGCAGCTATTTTTTCTTTTCTAAAGTACATAAACCAGTCAAGGCAATACGTGTTATCATCTTTTGTTTCCATTCTCTCTTTAGCAGTACCGTAAGAACCGGCGGTAGGAACGATGACGTCGTCACCGGGGCGCCAGTAGTAGACACGTTTTGATATTATTCTATGCAGATCAGTTTTTACATTCGTTTTCGTGCATGTGGTCGTGGCATACTGAGCCAGTCGATTTCAGCTTGCCTTCCAAGTAAGATTTTGCAGCGGATTCTGAGCTTCCTTCTGCTCCTACGATGACTTCAATCTTGTGCTGGTTGAATATGTCTATCGCTCCCCCGCCCATTCCACCTGATATGATGACATTAACTCCCATATCGTTTAGGAAATTCGGTAGGAATCCTGGCTTGTGTCCCGGATTTGGCACTGTTTCTGTGCCGGTTATTTTACCGTTGTCAGAGTTAAAGATCTCAAAGTTCTCACAATGTCCAAAATGTCCTGTTACCATACCTTTTTCACTTGCTACAGCAATTTTAATCACAATACATTCCTCCATGGTATAAGTTTCGGGCATAAAATATGTCCCGTTTGTTTTTTAAATAAATGAGCTTTTTTTCTTGTTGTTAATAGTTAATTTTAAGTCCCTCTTTAGTGTCTTTAAATCTTGAAGTCACTGGTTCCCCGATCTCGAAACGCACTCGAAATAGTTCTGGCACTATAGTATTTTTATATGTTTACCTTACGGTAAGCGGTGCCCTTCTGATCAGTTGCGCCCGGGGAAGACGGAAGAAGGCGTGAACCTGGATTCCCGCTCAACTGCATACGGGAAAGACGGCAAGAAAGTTCAGTTAAATAATTTCTATCCTGCTGCCTGTAGATATTTTATTCAACATTTGTCCCATAGTTCTTTTGAGAATATTAAAAGCTTCGTCTCCCGTGCAATGTCCCGTGTAGAATTCAGCAGAAGAATCTAAAAGGTATCTTCCAATTTCAAAGACGGTTTCAGGCTTTTCGCTCCTCATCAAAGAACTACTAGAAAGATGAAACCCTCCGACAACGTGGGTGGGAATTGATTTGAACCTGTTTACGTA
>JAAYEY010000126.1 GCA_012728505.1 Synergistaceae bacterium
AACTTTGACGCCTGATTCTATAAGTTCTCTTATCCCGTAACCATCCTGGATGTCAAAGCGTTTGAACTCTCCGCCTTTTCCATCCATGTAGACGCTTCCGTCAGTTAGGGTACCATCAACATCGAGGGCAAAGAGCTTAATCAATGTCCTTTTCTCCCGGAGCGCTGTGGTCCCAGTCATGGTTTATCCTCGGAGAGAGGCCTCTGGTCGACTGAGAAGCGAAATCAAGTATCATTCTGCCTTCTACCGTTGAACCGTATTTACTTTCAAGCTCGGCAATTCCCTCTCGCATAGTTCGAGAAGGGTCATAGAGAACCCTGTACATCTCTCTGATGAACTTTCTAGTTTTAGAATCGAATCCTCTGCGTTTAAGTCCTATCCTATTTATGTCATAGACTTTTATCGGTGAACCGTTAGCAAGGCAGTAGGGCGGTACATCCTGCACAATTTTTGATAATCCTCCTATCATGCAGTAAGAACCTACGTGTACAAACTGATGGAAACCAGCCATACCACCCACTACTACACAATCACCTATCTCGGTGTATCCAGAAAAACCGCATTTATTAGCAACTGTGCAGTCATTTCCTATCTTTACGTTATGGGCGAGATGAACACCTTCCATAATAAAACAGTCGTCTCCCACGACGGTTGCCTTGCCCTCACCGACGGCCCTGTTGATCGTCACATATTCACGGCACATGAAATTATTGCCAATCCTCACCCAGGTCTCTTCATTGCTGAATGTTATGTCCTGAGGCTCAGCGCCGATTACGCTGTGATCGAAGATTGTACAGTTCGAACCCATTTCCGTGTAGCCATATATGTGGACATACGCTCTGAGCTCAGTGTTGTCGCCCAATATGGCATTATCCTCCACCAGGCAGAAGGGACCTATCTTTACGTTTTCTCCGAGCTGTGCCTTAGAGGAGACTATTGCAGTTGGATGGATGTATGCGCCCATCCTTATCTAAGCCTCAGGTTTAAGGGTAAGACCTGAAGAAATTACACAGCCCATCATTCCCTCTGCGGCTAAGTCACCGTCAACAGTTGCCCTGAATTTAAATTTAAAGTTGTTCCCCCTCCGTTTAACAAGGGTAGCAACTGTTTTTAGCTGGTCGCCTGGCTTTACAGGCCTACGAAATTTCACTTTGTCAATGGAGGTTACATATACAAGTCGTCGTTCGTTCTCCTTCACCTCAGTGTAAAGTTTAAGGAGAACAGCCGCCACCTGTCCCATTGATTCTATAATAAGAACACCCGGCATTACCGGTTCATCTGGAAAGTGTCCTTGAAAAAATGGCTCATTTATTGTTACATTTTTTAGCCCTGTCACTTCTACAAGTTCATCCGTCAAAATAAGGTTTTCTATTCTGTCTACGAGAAGAAAGGGGTAACGGTGTGGCAGCAGTTCTAATATTTTATTGATATCATATTTCATTTTTTATGCCTCCAGTGAAAAAGATTATTTCTATAAGGTTCATAGCACTCTTTTTAATCTATCTACAAGCCTTCCATGAAGGTCATGGCCGGCACATATTCCAATATAATGAGCAATTGGGATACTGCCAAGAAGAGCCAGATCCCCTAGAAGATCGTTTATCTTATGCGTTACACACTCTAAGGGAAATCGAAGCCCGCCCTCATTCAAAAGTCCCTTCTCGTCGAACACAAGAGCGTTTTCCAATGATCCGCCTTTTGCAAGACCATTCTTTTTCAAATAATCCAGCTCTGAGGTAAGGCCAAATGTGCGAGCCTTTGAGATTCTGTTTACAAAAAGCTCAGGCGAAATGGCATATGACGCCCTCTGGGTCCCCACCGGCGTACCGGGATAGTCTATCACATAGGTTACCTTAAGTCTCTCCGAAGGAATAGCCATTATCACACGATCTTTGTCTGTATCGTCTATTACAATCGGAACAAAAAGTGATTTTTGGGAGGACTTCTCTCCAAATTCTTTTATCCCCGCCTCTGAAAGTGCCAAGGCAAAAGAGTGCGGACTTCCGTCCAGAATAGGTATCTCTTCTCCAGTGAGCTCTATGACTGCGCTGTCAATATTCAAGCCCACTAAAGCCGCCAGAAGATGTTCTGCTGTCCTGACAAGGGTCCCGTCAAGAAGCCTAAATCCTGTTAGCCTGTTGTCCTCTTCTACCTGTGCAGAAGCGACGGGAAAAAGCCCATTGGCAGTAGAAAAATATATGCCCTCTTTCTGAGAAGGAGAAACAGAGACTGTCGAGAACTCTCCAGAATGAAGCCCTATTCCTGTAAAATTTTTTACAGCAGATATTGTACGTGACATTATGCTTTCTCTAACTCTAGCTCATCAAGTTTTTTTTCAATGTTTTTCACCTTTTTAATCAGGTCGGGCAACTGTTTAAGGGCAACAAGCTGTCGTAAATCTTTTTTATGTTCAACTGCAGGAAACCCTGATACTACTAAACCCGGGGGTATGTCGCCTGTTATACCCGACCTTCCTGCGGCAATAACTCCATCTCCAATCCTTGCATGGTTCGCCGCTCCGGACTGCGCTGCCATTGTTACACCTTTTCCAAGAGTACTGCTTCCTGCTATTCCGCTCTGTGCAACTATAATGCAGTACTCGCCTATCGTGCAGTTATGGGCTATCTTAACATGGCTATCTATCTTAGTGCCTTTTGAGACTCGGGTCTCCCCAAATGTTCCTCTGTCAATGCTGGAGCATACGCCGATCTCTACATCATCTTCAATGACCACAGTGCCTATCTGCGGAATCCTCAGAAGACCCAGTTCAGGGTCAGCCATATATCCAAAGCCATCACACCCCACCACCGCATTTGCGTGGATAATGCATTTTTTACCAAAATAAGATCTGTCATATATTACTACACCCGGCTCTATCAAACTATTGTCACCGATAGAAACATGCTTCCCCACCCAAACATTGGCTACAAGAGTACAGCCGTCTCCTATGCGGCTGTACTCAGAAATAACACATCCAGGCCCTATAGTCACATTTTTTCCTATAACAGCATCTGACGATATAAGTGCAGTTTCGTGTACAGAAGGAATCTGGTTTATCTGTTCTGTGTCAAAATATTCTAGAAGAGTTACTAATGCACGTCTTGGGTCTTCAACTTCTATACCCTGACCATTTTCAGGGATCCAGCCATTTTTCGTAAGTAAAACTGCGTCAGGACTTGCAAAGGGGACCAGCTTTTTCTCCCATAACGGGGAGAGCGAGCCGGGACAAGGGGCATCAGGTGATGAGATGGATACTACAACGTAGTTTCCATCTCCCTTTAACGTCCCATTTACCATATTTGCTATCTTTGCCAAAGTAAGTGCTTCTATACTCATAACTATCAGTTCCTTTCAAAAAAGCTAGAGGTTTCCAAGCAT
>JAAYEY010000014.1 GCA_012728505.1 Synergistaceae bacterium
CACTCATCTATGATGCTGCGAACTTCCTGGTCGATTGCATAGGCTATCTCTTCGCTGTAGTTTCTATCTTCCATGATATCTCTGCCTAGGAATACTTCGTGTTCTTTCTTGCCAAGAGTCACCAGTCCAAGTCTGTCACTCATACCAAATTGAGTCACCATTTGTCTGGCTATCTGTGTAGCTCTTTCCAGGTCGTTAGAAGCTCCCGTAGTGACATCGCCAAATTTTATCATTTCTGCAACACGACCGCTAAGCAATATCGTTATCCTATCAGCGAGTTCCTGTTTAGAGGTTAGGAATCTATCCTCTCCAGGGAGCTGGAGCGTGTAACCAAGAGCCATGTGCCCGCGCGGTATTATCGATATTTTATGTACAGGATCGCTGCCTTCGATCTTGCTTGCGACTAATGCATGCCCAGATTCGTGGTACGCAATTATCTCTCTTTCCTTCTTGCTTATCACTCGACTCTTACGCTCAGGCCCTGCCATTACTCTATCGATAGCCTCTTCGAACTCTGGCATGCCTATATTAGCTTTCTCTCTGCGTCCGGCAAGGAGAGCAGCTTCATTCACGAGGTTTGCAAGGTCTGCTCCGACAAACCCGGGGGTCCTCCGTGCAAGGACATCTAAGTTAACTTTTTTACTGACTTTCTTGCCCTTGAGATGGACCTTGAGTATATCGCGTCTTCCATTGACATCCGGTCTGTCCACGACTATCTGCCTATCAAAACGACCGGGACGCAAAAGTGCCGGGTCAAGTATGTCAGGTCTATTTGTAGCCGCGAGCAAGATAATGCCCGTTGTTGAATCAAAACCGTCCATCTCGACCAAAAGTTGATTCAATGTCTGTTCGCGTTCATCATGCCCACCGCCAAGTCCTGCTCCGCGATGGCGTCCGACTGCGTCTATTTCATCTATAAATATTATGCAAGGTTGATTCTTACGTGCCTGCTCAAAAAGATCTCTAACTCTAGCAGCACCAACACCAACAAACATTTCAACAAAATCAGATCCACTTATGCTGAAGAACGGAACATCAGCCTCTCCTGCAACAGCCCTTGAAAGAAGCGTCTTACCTGTTCCTGGAGCTCCCAGAAGCAAGACTCCGCGGGGCACCTTTGCCCCAAGCCTCGAGAACTTAGAGGGATCCTTGAGAAACTTGACTACTTCTTCAAGTTCTTCTTTGGATTCGTCGCAACCGGCGACATCATCGAATGTTACCTTTGGCCTGTTGTCTATAAAAAGTTTCGCTTTGCTCTTTGCAAAGCCCATAACCTTGTTTCCCCCACCCTGCATGTTGTATATGAAATAAATCCATACAGCTATAAGAAGAAGGGTCGGAAGTAAGGAAGTAAGCAGCGCCGTAAGCCAAGAGTTCTTTGGAGGTGGAACCACCTCAACTTCTACGCCCTTTTGCGCAATTACACTTGGAAGCGTACCCGGGTCGAGGATATAAGTCGTAAATTCTTTACCCGTCTTAAGTGTTCCCTTGAGTTCCTCATGGTTTATCTGTACCTTCGAAACATTTCCAATGTTGACTTCGTTCAGAAATTGGCTATAGGGAAGTACCTCAGCGCCCTGCCCTTTTTTGTTTCCATCCGGCGTCAAAAATACGTTCACCAGACTGACAACAAGCACTATGAGGATTATATACATCCCAACATTTTTAGAGGTTTTTTTCAAACGTGTGACCTCGCTTTCGAGAG
>JAAYEY010000127.1 GCA_012728505.1 Synergistaceae bacterium
ACTGTCCTTTTTTGCGAATCGATGGAACCCAAGCTTTTATTGCCTGTAAAAAGTTCTCCGGCAGGAGTCCCCGATGCTGGCTGAGCTTTGAAGAATTTTGAGAGAGCAAGCATCGCGAAAGCACCCTCCTGGGTGTTTAGATAGCGTTCTTTTCTGAGCGACTCAAGTAAATTAGACGACGAAGAGGCTGACGCAGGGCTGCCTGGATCTATGTGTACTCTGACAAGTAGATCCAACGCTTCGTTTCTCAGATCTGAATCATAGTTTTCATTTCCTTTGGGGACGTTTTTTCCGCGCCCCGAACTGGGACCAATCATTTTTTCAGCTTCTGCCTTCTGTCCTGAAACAGCATAGGACGCCGCAAGAAAAAGCCTGCCTGAACCGTCTAGGGAGTCTCTTTTATCCCTCAGGCTCTCCATCCATCCAAGAGGGGGCTCTCCTGCAAGAGCGAGCACATAGCACGAATAGGCCCTCCTTGAGAGCGCCTGACGCCACACCGTCTCGTCATTTGTGTCGCTCGGTTCTACGGAAAGCTGTCTCCTTACATATTTAAGTGCTTCAAGGAGACTTTCTTCCTGAATCTTGACACCTTCCTTTTTCGCTTCAACAAGAAAGTGGGTGCCATAAATGCTGTCCCACGGCTGAGACCAAGACTCACCCTGCCACCTGATAAAACCCCCATCATAATGCTGTAGTCCCATTATCTTCCGTATTCTGAGCTCAAGAGAATTTTTAATTGGACCTGTATCTACGAGAGAGCTATCGTTGGAAGCTGTCAGGTCACGCTGCAGCAAAAGCGGCCACGCAGAAGAAACCGTCTGTTCCATACAACCGTGAGGATATGTTGTCAGAAAGCGGGCAATATCCAGCATATTTGCAGAAGCCATTGCAGAGAGGGTAATTGTGCCATTCATCGTTCCTTTGATCCAGTCTCCCGGAATCTTTATTTCCTTTTTCTTTCCCGGTTCTATGATTTCAGAGTGGCTTTCAGTGATTTTTGGCGAAGCGGGCCTGATCGGGATATCTATCACGGTTTCGACCCTCTCTTTCCCCCACCTCGCTGTAAAGGTAGCGATTGCGGCCCCTGTTCCAGTACCTGCAAAAGAGAGCTGAAGAGTTTGTTCTGAGTTGGGTTTCAGTGATACACTGAATTTTTTAGCTCCCTTTATTTCAAGCGGTCCCTTTGTATTAACATCCATTTCAACTTTTACTGTTTTCGTACTTTTGTTGAACAACTGGCATGGAACTATGATTACATCTTTAGGCGCAAGAAACCTAGGAAGAGAGGGCTCAAGGACTATCTCCCGACCTATGTCTACGTTCACAGAAGAGGCTCCTGATTCAATAGGTGTTACTGCTACCGCCATAAGTCTCGCTTTTCCTGCAAAAGCAGGCACCGTGAACGAAAAATCACACTCACCCTTTGAATTTGATCGGACTCTCTTTGTAAGAGAAAGCATTTTGAACCTTTTGACCTGTACCGGACTGAGGTTCGAATTTTTAAGCATCATTTCGGAGGGTCCTCCTCCACCCGGCTTTAGCAACGGTGAAGAGGCATCTTCTGTTTGGATTATCGAGTCATACACATCATAGGTCTCCACTCCAAGCATTTTTTTCGAAGTAAAGTGTCCCCAGGGGTTCGGGGTGAGATAGCCTGTAAGCTGTAGTATTGCCTCATCGACGAGCATTACTGTTACTTCAGCTTCTTTTCCCCGTCCACGACTGTCCCTGACAGTAAGGTGAAAATCATTTTTACCCGGTTTTATTTTCCCCGGAACTTCAATATCCACATCTAGTTTTTTATCACTGTTATCAAGGTTGAGAAGAGCAACTCCATATGTTCTTAAGCGCTCTTCTGCCTTATTCCCACTTGAAATAATCTGGGCTGTTATCCAGGCATTGGGGGCCATCTCCTCGGTTACAGTAAAGGATATTTCTGTATCTCCCTTTTTAATGTCATGTAGGGAGCTGTGAACTACACGGAATGTTTCCACTCCTATAAGGAGTTTACCTTGGAAGGGAGACCTTATCTTTACTACAGCTTTTTCACCTTTTTTATATTTATCTTTATCTGTGAAAATCTCTACCTTGTCCGCCACCTCGCCGGAGAGAGAGCCCTCGTTTCCGTACACATAAAGCCAGATAGAGGCACGTGCTCCGCTAGAAAGGTCCTCTGCTCTCAGCAAATATTTGCCAGCCTCTGTAGGTTGGACCCTTCCAGAACCTTTGCCTAACGAAAGCTTCGACACCCCTTCGCCCCTAGGGAGAAGCTCTTCTTGGGGGCGGGTCTCCGTTCTTCCATCCTTTTCATAGGTGACACTCTGTTCTACGACCCTGAAGAGGGAATACTTTATTGACTCTGAAGGTGACGGGCTGCCGTCCGGTTTTACGGAAGCAAGTGAAAAATCAAACGGTTTACCGGGAGAGAAGCCCCCTCCAGGAAGGCTTATGCCTACCAGGACTTCAGATGGATACCATCTTAGTATTGCAGTTTTGGTTACCTTCCGGCCTCCTTCCTCAAAGGCGGAAGCTGCCACAAGAATATCGAGGCACGACGGAGTTATATAGTTTCGAACGGTCAGAGGGAATTTTGTCTTGCCCCCCTGGTCAAGGTTCCCGGAGCCGAGATATTCCGATACAGGCTGATATTTTTTCTCAGAATCCCTAAATACAAAACCCTTCCAACTTTTATGGCTGAACTCTATTTCTTCTGTCACCATTTCGGCTTCCCAAGGAAGACCGGACGCAGGGCTACCAAAAACATACCTAGAAGAGACCGAGATCTCAGCAGACCCCTTTCCAATCAGAATATTAGGGGAAGCTTCCACTTCTACAAATAGCCTTGGAGCTGCAAATTCCTCTACATAGAACTCTTTATGTCCTATCGGTTCATCTTTGCCTGGAACATAAATCCATGCGGACCAGGCTCCGACAGGGGCGTCTGCAGGGATAGGGATAGAGAAGTTGCTAGAGAGCGTCCCTTCTTTTGTCAGGAGCTCGGTATGAGAAAGAGAGAGAGACCCTTTTGAATTAAAAATCTTTATATTAATGGGGAAAGGTTTAGAAAATATATTCTTAGAATCTCTTACAACTACTGCCAAAGGAACGTTTTCACCCGGTCTAAAAATATCACGTGGGGTATAGCAGTATGAACTGTAGCCTTTGTAGGTCCAGGGTTCACCGTTTGTGTCAAATATATCTTTCCCTCCGTAGAGGCCGTTATCAAATCTGATGAAGGTTATGTCTGATCCCTTTTTAACCGTAGCAAGGACGGGGCTCAGCTCTCC
>JAAYEY010000128.1 GCA_012728505.1 Synergistaceae bacterium
ACAAAACACAAGCCTCCGAAAGAATTTACTTCGGGGGCTTGTGCTAGATAAAAACCGTTAAAATCAACGGATTTAATTTTGATCTCCCACGTACGATCCTCTTTACAACCGTGTTTTCTTCACTCATGGTTTCGCAACCCTTCGATATTCAGGAAAGATTTTGTGTTGAAAGACACTGCTAATTCTCTCAGCCAAAACCATCTTGTAAAGTAATTCAGGATATGCTAGCCTGTTACGTAAGAATTTCCAATTGTCAGAAAATATTAAAAACCAACAGGAGGGATACTATGAATCGTCTGCCAGATTCAGCATTGGTTCTAATTCCAGGCGGGACACTAATCACTGGCACTCCAGAGGAAGGGCGCGCGCTGGCGATGTTGATTGCCCGCCACACTATTCACAACATCCAGCCGGATCTTGATGTTCTTAAAGAAGGCCGCAAGGTATACGCCTCAAACCCTGACAGTCTCACCGCGGCATGTCAAGTTGTAGCCATCGAATTTCAGACGATAGCTGCCGCAAACAACTACTGGCGCAAAAGCTAGAATACTTCGGAGGTGTAGTTAAAATGGATAAAACTATTGGTACTAAAGTCTCTTTCAGTAGTCATAATGTCGTCAAATGCGTGTGTCCAGAATGTCCCGTGCAGGTGAGGAGCAAGTGTGCTAGCGACAAACTCACAAAGATAAAAGTGTCATTGGCCAAGACGCCTCTGATTAGGGAAGAAATTCCGGGGCTCTACTGTTCGACAGGTGGTGCCACCTGTACCGACCTTGATTTAGAACAGGCCTGCTCCTGTGGGAATTGTCCCGTATTCAGTGAGTGCAGCTTAAGTATGGGAACGCCTGTCGGCTACTATTGCCGCGACGGCTTTGCTAAGTAAGGGGGTAAAGATATGACAAAGTATATATGCACAGTATGTGGTTACATCTATGATCCCGAAGTAGGAGACGATACGCAGGGAATCAAGCCGGGAACGGCATTCGAGGATATACCTGATACTTGGACGTGTCCTGTGTGCGGTGTCCCGAAAAGCGACTTTGTGAAAGAAGGCTAAACAAAGGAGAGAAGGAAGAGATGCGCGATTTTTCTATTTTGATAGGTGGAAAAGCCGGTTCCGGAATTGATAAATCCACGCTGATATTGGGTGATCTTCTCAATCAAAGTGGTTATAGAGTCTATATCTACCGAGATTATCCATCTCTGATTCGGGGAGGGCATACCTTTTCTATCATTAGGGCTTCGCAAACAAAAATAGCAGCCCACCGAGACAAGATAGATTTTCTTTTGGCTCTAAACAAAGAAACTCTTGATTTGCATCTAACAAAACTGTCCGGCGACGGCAAAGTCATCTGCGATGTTGAATTACTCAAAGAAGCCGCTCTCCCGGTCCAGACAATGACGCTGGGTGTACCGATTGTAAAATTTGTGAAAGAAGAGAATGCCCCTGAAGTCATGCGCAATACCTGTTTGATAGGAGCGTTCGCAAAGGCAATCGGCATAAAAATTGAACTATTAGAAAAGATTCTCAAAAAAAACTTCGGAAAAAGTATCGACGTGAATATTAAAATAGCTAAAAAAGGATACGATGCGTCAGTGGTTATGGAGAGCATTCGGCTTCCCGCACAGGATGCGTTGCCGTTAATCTCTGGCAGTCAGGCTATATGTTTGGGTCTCATTAAAGGTGGACTACAGGTTTACGTGAGTTACCCTATGACACCTACTACGCCGCTTCTACACTTTTTTGCAGAACAAGCAAACGATTTTTCATTAAAAGTGATCCATCCGGAAAGTGAACTTGGAGTAATCTTAATGGCTCTCGGTTTTGCCTATGCAGGACAAAAGACGGCGGTGGGCACGTCCGGGGGTGGTTTTTGCCTGATGACAGAGAGTCTGAGTCTCTCCGGAATGAGCGAGGTGCCGGCAGTGATTGTCCTAGGACAAAGACCGGGACCCAGCACCGGTCTGCCGACTTATTCCAGCCAAAGCGATTTGAATTTCGCCTTATATGCAGGACAGGGAGAATTCGTGCGTTTTGTTGTGGCGCCCGGCGATCTGGAGGAAGCTTATTATTGGTCTGCCTGTGCGTTAAATCTGGCCTGGAAATACCAGATTCCGTCAATTATTCTTACGGATAAGAATCTCAATGAAGGCATTGGTAATTTCGATGTAAATGAAACCGGAGAGATAAAAGAAGACAACCCATACCTTTGGGACGGGACGACCGATTACCATCGGTATGCGGATAGCAAAACCGGTATCTCTCCGATGGCCTTTGTCCCCGAGAAGAATGCCGTAATCAAAGTGAGTGGTTATGAGCATGATGAACTCGGCATAACAACTGAAGATGCCGCCGTCACGAAAAAAATGCAGGATAAACGTCTGCGCAAGGAAAAATATTTAATCGAGGAATTGAAGAGTTTCCCGACCGTAAAAACTTACGGAGATGATAAGCAGACAACGGCATTACTCTGTTGGGGTTCCAACAAAGGCGTCTGCGTTGAACTGGCGCAGACGTTGGGATTAAAAGTGATACAACCCCTTGTGCTTTCACCCTTTCCGGAACATGCTTTTAAAGAAGCAATGAGAGGAATAAAAAAGCTGATTGCAGTAGAGGATAATGCGACCGGGCAATTAGCGCGGCTGGTCAAGATTTATGGGATAGCTGTGGATGACACAATCTTAAAGTATGACGGACGGCCGTTCACTTTGGATGAACTAGAAGAAAAGGTGAAGGAGAAGATATCATGAGTCAGAACAATCTGAACACGTCAGCCCCAAACACCTGGTGTCCCGGATGCGGTAATTTCGCGATATTAAATGGGATTAAAAAAGTCTTGAACGAGCTAAGTGAAGAAGTCTGTCCTCTGGAAAAATTTGTTCTTGTATCGGGTATTGGTTGTCATGGCAAAATCGTGGATTATGTGAATGTAAACAGTTTCTATTCCATTCACGGTAGATCCGTGCCTGTTGCAGAGGGAATAAAAATGGCCAATTCTGGATTGAAGGTTATTTGCTTCGCCGGTGACGGCGACGCTTATGGAGAAGGGCTTGAACACTTAATCTTTGCCGCCAAAAGGAATGTTGATATTACCGTTATTATCCATAACAACCGACTTTACAGCTTGACTGCTTTTCAATACAGCCCCACATCGCCGTTAGGATTCAAGGGCCGTTCCACCCCTAACGGTACCATAGAACCACCCCTTAATCCCCTGGAACTTATGCTGGCAAGCCAAGCAACTTATTTGGCACGGGGCAGCTCTTTAAAGTTAGACCTTTTAATGCGTTTATTCAGAGAGGCAATCATGCACAAAGGTTTTGCATTGGTGGATGTGCTTCAGGTGTGTGTGACCTTTAATAACCTTTATGAATATTATTCCAAGCATGTTTATGAATTAGAAAACCATGATCCTGGGAATTTTCAGGCCGCGTTTAATGCTATCCGAGAATGGGACTATAATTCCGACGCGCGTATCCCCCTCGGAGTTTTTTACCAGAAGGAAGCTCCGACATTCGAAGACAAAATGATGTCTTTTCCTGCGGATATTGAAAGTAAAGACAGCAAAATAAAGGAATTTTTGAGTAAACGAATGTAAATGTTTGATTGAGGCAACCCGATTACCCAAGCAGAGAGGTCTCGATTCTGTTGAAATATGTATCATGTGGTGGTGGCCGCTAGAATACAACGATTTTAATAAGAGTGTTATCCCATCTCCAAAATACAGTCAAAGGAGGCTATACTATGAAATTTGAGATTCCTAAACCATTAAAGGTCGAACACGAGGAGCTCCATACTGAACTTACTGAAGTAATAAAAGCAGGAGGGGCAATAGGAGAAGCTGGTAAGGAGGTAGCGAGAGTATTACATTCTCATTTTCTAAAGGAAGAAGAATATGCACTCCCCCCTCTTGGATTATTATCGGTATTAGCCCAGGGACAAATCACACCAGAAATGATAGAAGTCCTGAAAATGACCGACAGATTAAAGGCTGAACTTCCTGAGATGTTAAAAGAACACAGAGTTATCGTTGAAGCCCTCGCGGCTCTCACGGATGCGGCAAAGAAAGAAAATAAGTTGAAATTTGTACACTTTGCCGAAAAACTTACTTTACACGCTAAAACAGAAGAAGAGGTATTGTATCCTGCCGCTTTGTTGGTCGGTGAATACATTAAAATGAAGATTTAACGATTCATTATGTGCTTTGAAAGGACGTTAAAATGATGCCTTCTTTTAGTTTTGAAATGGAAGCTGTTCCTCCTTTCAGGCTCGATTTCAGTGTCTGGGCCCTCAGACGTAGGCCCTATAATATCATTGACCGTTGGGATGGAGAGACATACAGACGTGTGCTCGTGATTCAAGATATTCCTTTGGAAATCGCTGTCTTCCAACCTGACAAATCCGATACAACGCTGCAAGTCTCTGTCAGTGGGGCTGATCCGACAGATAAGCTGAAATCAACTATTGTAGGCGTCATTGAAACAATGCTGGGAACAAGAAGAGATTGCACCGGTTTTTACAAAATCGCTTCAAGGGGCGACAACCTTTATTCTCTTTCGAATAGGTTTAAAGGCCTCAAACCACCCCGATTTCCAACAGTCTTTGAGGCTCTCGTAAATGGTATTGCTTGCCAGCAGTTATCCATAGAATTCGGCATTACTCTGCTCAACAGGCTGACAAAGGCGGTTGGGAAGTCCTTGACGCTCGAGTCCGGCATTGTTTATGCATTTCCGAGTCCTCATGAAGTAAGTCTGTTAACAGACGAAGACCTCCGTGGTATGAGTTTCAGTAAACAGAAAGCTCGTGCCCTGTTTGAGCTTGCAAGGACAATGATTGATAGTGGGCTAGGGATTGAGGATTCCGCCGAACTTAGCAACGAAAAGGTATCTGAAAAGCTCCAAGAGTTAAGAGGTGTGGGTAGATGGACAGCTGAGTATGTGATGCTAAGAGGTTTGACACGCCTTGATGTCTTCCCCGGAGATGACGTGGGTGCTCAAAAAAGTCTTCAGAACTGGCTTGATCTCCCGACACGCCCTTCCTATGATGAGGTAAACCAGGCTATGAAGCCATGGTATCCATATGCCGGCTTTATCTATTTTCACTTCCTCCTCGCAGGTCTTGCCGATAAGGGGCATGTGGCTGATGCGTATTCCGCAACAAAAAATGGTGTACCGAAAAGACCTCAGAAGCTCTGATATCCGATGGAAAAAGAAACTCCACACCAAATATTCACGATGGGACACTCAACACGTCCACTAGATTTGTTTATTTCCATCCTTAAATCGTATGGTATAAACCTTGTCGTCGATATCCGGAGCATACCGCGGTCGTGGCATAATCCTCAATTTAACAAAGAAACACTGCCGGATGCTCTTGCGCTCCATGGAATAGAATACATTCATATGGCTGGGCTAGGAGGCCTGAGAAAGTCCCACCCGGACTCTTTGAATCAGGGTTGGCATAATGCCTCTTTCAGAAGTTATGCGGACTACATGCAGACCGATGAATTCAAGTCAAGTTTAGAAAAACTTGTCGAAATGAGTGCCAAAAATAATCTGGTTATTATGTGTGCTGAAACCCTTCCCTGGCGGTGCCACAGATCTCTGGTTGCTGATGCTCTTTTGGTAAGAGGAATTAAGGTGCAGGACATTTTCAAAGAAGGAGTATCCAAGGAGCACAAACTCACGCCATTCGCACAAGTACGCGGGGTGGAGATTACTTATCCGGCGAGTGTGGAGTAATCTTAGAACGACTGTTTTTGAAAGTTTTACGAACTACAGTGGAGTAAAAAAGGCAACTCGCAGAATAAACTGCGAGTTGCCTTTAGTTGTTTGGCTCCTCGACGAGGACTCGAACCTCGAACCTAGTGGTTAACAGCCACCCGCGCTGCCGATTGCGCCATCGAGGAATAGCACGCGAGAATCTAGAATCTCGACGGAGAATATTATAGCACCGATAAAATTTTTGACAACCACTTTCTGGAATTTCACTAAACACTAGGTCCCTGTATTCTCAGATTTACGCCAAGATAGCCATGGAATTTCTCTATCTGGCGGGAGGAACAGCCTCTAACTTTCAAATAACCGTTACAGGTTTTTAGATATATACTTTGTATGTGGGTCATCAGAAAGGCGAACGGAGGGCTTGTTTATGTCTTTAATTCTAATAAAAAATGGAATCATTGGTAAGGCAGAAGGGTCTTTTCGTGGCGATGTGCTTGTCGAGGGAGAAAAAATCGTTGAAGCCAAAGAATCCATTGAATGCAAAGAGGCTGCCCTTGTCGATGCGAAAGGCTCTTATGTAATTCCTGGAGGTGTAGACCCACATACCCACGTTAGCCTCTCTTCAAAAGGAAGAAGTGTTTCTGATGGATTTGAGGCAGCAACAAAGGCGGCAATATGGGGAGGTACTACAACTATAGTTGAGCATCCTAGCTTTGCCCCTGAAGGTTCGCCACTTTCATTTGCTGTCGATGATGTAGTAAAAAAAGGATTTTGCAGGTCATACACGGACTTTGGAGTTCACATGGTCTTTCAAGGTACCGAAAAAACGAGCGACATTGAAATAGAAGAACTTATCGATCGAGGATTTCCGACCGGAAAGGTCTACACGACCTACGATGCCAGACTTACAGATGAAAAAATAATCCCTCTGATGAAAAAGATGATTTCTTACAGAGGTCTCCTTTTTTACCATGCAGAAAATGATGCAGTAATAAGAGAACTTTCTTCAGACTTTGAGACGAAAAACAAGACAGGAAGTGAATATTGGCCCCTCAGCCGTCCCGATTACTGCGAGTCAGAGGCCATAAAGCACATTTTAGCTTTAGCAAAGACTACGGGAGCACCGACCTATATTGTCCATCTTTCGACAGGGCTGGGTTTAAGGGAAATTAAAGAGGCAAGGGCTGAAGGACAAAAAGTCTTTGCAGAGACTTGCCCCCAATATCTTTGCCTTGATGAAGAGCTGTACACGTCGGAAAACGGTCTAGATTTTATTATGGCCCCACCTCTTCGCAGGAAGGAAGACCGTGAAGCTTTATGGGATGCGATCTCGTCCGGTGATATAGATACAGTTGGTACTGATCACTGTTCTTTCAGCAGAGAGGCTAAATTAAAATACGGAAGAAAAAATGTTTTTGAATCTCCCGGTGGGATACCGGGTATAGAGACCAGGATGCCGATACTCTTTTCTGAGGGAGTGCATAAAGGACGAATCAGTCTTGAACGTTTCGTGGCTGTAACTTCTTCTAACCCCGCAAAGATCCTCGGTATTTCAGACAAAGGCAGGTTGGAGCCGGGGGCCGATGCAGATATCGTAATCATCGATTCAGAAGATGAAAGGATCCTATCCAAAGAGACTCTCCACCAAAAAGTCGACTACACTCCTTTTGATGGAATGAGAGTGAGGGGTTTTCCTTCTCACGTCTGGCTGAGAGGTGTGCCAATGCTTACTGAGGGTGTTTTTGTTGCAGAGGAGCCCTCTGGTCGCTTTATAAAGAGATTTTTATAGATAGAGAAGCTGTATTTAAAGCACAGCGAACCTCTGACGCATGTTTAAACACTCTGTGGCAAAGTATCCGGTAGGACTGTTAGAGTCTTTTCCAGACTTCTTTTGAAGATTCTCTGGCCTTTGCATATATCTGATTACGATCAAGCTCAGTAAGTTTTTTGTCCTTCATTAAAACTTTCCCGTTTGCGATTGTTGTAACCACGTTTCTTCCTGAAGCTCCGAAGAGAAGGTGGCCGTTGATGTTTTTTTCATTCATTTCTGTAGGGGGCATATAGTCCATTATTATGATATCGGCTGCATAGCCCTCTTTAATGCGTCCTATTTTAACGGGGAAGCACCTTTCGGCAATGGTGATATTGTTTTCGAAGAGCATGAGGGGAAGTTCTGTCCAGCCAGCGTTTGGATCTCCTGAAGAGTGTTTGCAGAGCGCATTTCCGATTCTGTAAGACTGCAACATATCGCACACGTAACCGTCGGTTCCAAGTCCCACAAGGATTCCTTCTTTGACCATCTCTCTAATGTCTGCTGAACCCACAGCGTTTCCCATATTAGATTCAGGATTGTGAACGACTGCAGTGCCGGTTTCCCTGAGTATCTCTCTTTCCTTTTTATTAATATGAATGCAGTGGACGAAAATTGACTTTCCACCTGTGATGCCAAAGTCATTGAATCGTTCCGCTATCCTTTTGCCATATTTTTGTATGGAGTCTTTCTCATCATTCGGGCCTTCCGCCACATGGACATGATATCCTGCGTTTCGTCCACCCATCTCCTCTACGCATCTGCCCAAGGTCAGGTCCGATAGAGTGAACGAAGCATGGAGCCCGAATTTGGCGGATATCATTGAGTCATTTTGAGCCTCAGCCCAGTCTATAAAGGAGATATTCTCTTTGATTCCGGCGTAAGCTGTTTTTTGACCGTCCCTGTCGGAGACTTCGTAGCAAAGCGATGCCCTTATGCCCGCTTCTTTGGTCGCTTTTGCGATTTCAAACAAACTTCCTTGAACGAAAGAAGGACTCGCATGGTGATCTATAACGGTTGTACACCCGCATTTTATACAGTCTACCAGAGCGGTCATGGCGCTGTAGTATGTATCTTTGAGGAAGAGAGCTTTGTCAAGTTTCCACCACAATCTTTCAAGAACCTCTGAAAAATCTTTTGCCGGCTCTCCCGGTGGTGTCATTCCTCTAGAAAAGGTGCTGTAGAAATGCATGTGAGAATTGATGAATCCGGGCATGATTAAGCCGTCTTTAGCGTCGATAAACTCTGAATCTGGGTATTTCGCTCTAATTTCGGAAGTTGTTCCCACCATTGAAACATCTGTTCCTCTTATAGCCACACAACCATCGGGAATAAAGGAGAAATCTGGATCTCTTGTTATAAGTTTTCCATTTCCAACTAGAAGCATCTTTTTTCACTCCCTCTTGGTGAAGATAAGATGGTCGTTTTGTTGCTAAATTCTTAAAAGTGTAAGAAAAGTTGAGATAACATATAATCGTTTTTCTTGGGCTCTCAGACAGTCAGAAAGCCCAAGAAGAATCTGACACTATTTCAAAAGAACTATAGCCTCGATTTCAATTAGAACGTCTTTTGGGAGTCTTGCTACTTCAACGCATGATCTTGCAGGGGCGTTGTTCGGGAAATATTTTCCGTATACTTCGTTGAGCGCACCGAAATCATTCATATCTTTTATGAATACTGTTGTCTTTACGACATCGTCGAAGTCCAGTCCTTGGCTTTCTAGAGCGCCTTTCATGTTTTTCATTACCTGTTCAGTCTGTGCAACTACGTCGCCGGGTACTACTGTCATAGTTTTGGGATCTAATGCAATCTGTCCTGAAAGGAAGAGGAACCCGCCTGCTTTTACCCCCTGTGAATAAGGTCCGATAGCAGCCGGAGCTTTGTCTGTGCAGATTATTTCTTTCATAGTGTGATACCCCTCTCTGATTAAATAATTTCATTGTTTGGGAATAAAATTCTTATACTATTTTACAGCATTTGGCTATAGAGGGCCTCTTTTCTTCTAATTTTTGATGATTTTTAAACTTGCATCTTTATTATGAAAGAGAAATGAGCTATTCTTTTCACAGGACAGGCAGGTGTTGAAAATGGACATCGTAATAGAAGGCAGATACAAAGGTTTCGATTACATTGTGACAGACGAGATGTCGGGAATTATCAAATTGTTAGGGAAGGGAGTTCCTCCATTCTCTCCCAAGTACTCTTTCAACCAAGATTATTCTTTAGTGCCGGGAGACTTTAACGCTCACTCACACCCTGAACAATCTATATATGTTGAAATAGTTGATAAAGAGTGGGCATTGGCAAAATGGTGCCGTGAAACGATATATAAGTACAGTATACAAATGACGGAAGAAATGATATACAGAGCCTGTGTCAGAGCATTTGGAAGGATGCTCTCCTATGGAGTAACTTGTGTGATGGTCTCATATTACTGTCACAACAAAAAAGGAAATGAGCTTGACTCTTCCGTAATAAAGGCTGCCAAGGATGTAGGGATAAGACTTTTTATGGGGCGTATGAATTACGACGTTATAAACAACGATGCCTATCCTGAAAAGAGAGAATCCCAGAGTTCATATTATGAGACTCCCGAGGATGCAGAAAACAACTTTGTTAAGCTACTTGAACTGGAGTCCGAAACAGTTAAGGTCGCCCCTGCTCTACATAGTTTCCACGCAAATACTCTAGATGCTATCGTCAGAGGCATTGGCCTAGGTGTCAAATATGGGAGGAAAGTGCAGTTCCATCTTTCTGAAGACGAGGGAGATGTCAGACTGTGTCTTGGAAAATATGGAATGAGGCCGGTTGAAGTACTTGCAGACCTGAAGAAGTCAGGGAGAGTTGAGAAACTCGACCACATGATTCTCTCAGATTGTGTCTGGACAAGCCGGAGGGAAAAAGAACTAATAAAAGAAAATGG
>JAAYEY010000129.1 GCA_012728505.1 Synergistaceae bacterium
CTCTTATAACAATTCTTACTCTCTTTATCATCTATATTGCTTTCGACAGGTATTTTAATGATGTCTACAAGCTAAACACCGAGCTTTCATTGCTGGAGTCAAAAAAAGATTTTCTTAAATTCACGGTCGAAAATCAGATCGTCCGTATAGAAAACGCAATAGTCAGTGAGAGAGAGTGCTTGAGAAAAAGAAGTGACGAAATATCCCTCACCTTACAGGTAAACCCTCCCGTAGGCCGTCAGGCCGTAATCAATTTTTGTAAGAGATACTTTGAAAATGGGATTCACAATCAGGCATGGGAATTCTTAGTCTGGGACAAAAAGACAGCAGAGGCCCTCTATGACCCCTTGGGACTTATAAAAGAGGGTAATGCACCAGACGAACTTGAAAGAAAGAAGGATAATTTTGCAATATACGAGATAAAAGATTTCGGCAGCACTATGCTCTTTTTCGGAGCGAGGAACGACGTTGTTGATCAACGTGTAAAGAAAAAAATAGCGGCTGAGATACACAATTCAGAATTTCCCCTTGATACCTACATCTGGGTAAACGAGGTCGTCAACTATGAGGGTGGCGATGGCTACGCTATTAGAAGGGTACATCCCAATCTTATAGATACAGAGGGAATGCTCCTTTCGACAAAGATGGAGGATATAAGAGGTAATACACCTTATCTTACTGAACTTGAGGGAATTAAGAAGGATGGAGAGATATTCTTTACCTACTTCTTTAAGAAAAAAGCCGAAGACAGGATTGCGGAAAAACTCACTTATGCAAAGCTATACAAGAGGTACGACTGGATTGTAGCCTTTGGTACGCATCTAGAGGATATGGCGAAGTATGTAGATAGGACGGAACAAGAAAGCAGAGGCATCATAAAGAAACTTGCACTGATAATTGCAGCACTTATAGCTGGCCTTATATTGATTAGTCAATTGCTCTCGGTCTATCTGGAGAACAGATACCATATGCAAAGTAAAGAAGAGCTTGAAAAGAAATTGAGCACAGATCCAATTACTGGAGCAATGACAAGACGCGTTGCTGAACAGTTTCTTGAACAAGAATTCCGTATTTTCAAGAAAGATGGTAAATCTCAGACCGCCTTTGTCATGGGTGACATTGACAATCTGAAGGGTGTCAACGATACATATGGGCACGAAGCCGGCGATGAAATGATTAAAAACATCTTTGATACGATCAAGTCTTCAATCAGGAAGGAAGATATTATCTTCCGCTGGGGTGGCGATGAATTCGTGATTATCTGCCGCGATATGACAGTGGAAAACGCCCTCCCATTCTGCTCAAAACTTCTTGATACTGTTAAAAATAGCGAGGTTAATCATGAGGGAAATATCATAAAAACGACTGTATCCCTCGGCATATCCTACTTTAGGTCTGAAGACAAAGAGGGTAATGATGTAATTGACCGCGCAGATAAGGCCATGTACAGAGCCAAACAAGATGGCAAAAACCACGTAGAGATGGAGCTCTAGCAGCTGAAATGCTACGGGAGTCGATTGGTAATCGGTTGGAAATCGATGGGGAGTCAATTGTAAGGGCGTCTGAATACGGGGAATTACGGCGGTGTATGCCGTGGAGAATTTGCGACGAAACAAGCCGCGGAGAATTGGATCCCCAAACCACGCCTCGGCTATTGTTGAATATAAGTCAACACAGGCGTTTGCAAGGGAGTTAAGTTGCTAAGGTGAATTGGCTCCTTCTTTCTTTCAACTTGTGAACAATGAGAATCAGGTCGATGTTTTCCTGTGATAAGAGCTACTGTCAAATTAACTTGGCAATTTTTATTAGGTCTCTTGTAATTGGTGCGGTTTGTGATAATAATTTTTGAATTATTCTGAAGAACTTACAGTAGCATTTTCAGGCTTGCAGCCACGTCATATACTTCACTCATTAAAGCAGCTCACAATATCAGATATGCTGTTCTTAACGTTAAATAAGTCAATGAATTTAACCTTCACAGTGACACCATCGCCGGATTGAAATTCTATTTCTTGAATCGTTGAAAGTCTTTCTGTCGCAGGGTAGAGCAATGTAACATTTTGTGCATTGTATTTTTCTTGATACGCGTACATTTGGTACATATCAGCTTGTGATATGCCGTAGTTACTTTTCATGTCTGATAAAATTTTCCATTTAGTATCTAATATGAAAATAGCTTTGTAAGTCTTTCGTTTTACAACTATATCAGGTTTCATAAGGAACTTTCTATTGGGAAGATCGAAAAGGGCATAAGAAGAAACTTGAGATGTAACACTGTATTTTTCCATGCTAAGTTCTCGTTTAATCTTTGCGGCAACATAGCTTTCAAAAAAATTTACATTGAGAAAAGAAGCTCGCACACTATATTTTTAACGTAATTCTTGGTTTTAGGGGCAACACGTGCAACATATACAGTAGACAGCTATCTTTTATACGTATATAATAAAGAAGCTGTTGCTTTTTTAAAATACCCGTGTTAGTTAACAATCTAAATTAGGTATTTTATTAAGAATCAATCCAAATAGGAGGATTACAATGAAAAAGTGTTTACTATGGGTTCTTGTCATTGCGTTACTTATGGGTTTGGGAGTTCAAGCTCAGGCTGCCGATGTCTTGGATCTTACTCCCACAGGAAAAATTATGGCAGGTTATGCAGATACCAGTTTGGGGCAAGTTCATTACCGATATATCAAAGGAACGGATGAGAAGCTCCCTGTTCTGATCATGATACATCAGACAACAAGTGATTCAACATTCTATGAATTTATGATGCCTATCATGTCCAAATATTACAGTGCGATTTACTGTCCGGATTTTCCTGGCTACGGAGGATTTGAGCCCACTGATAAACAAGTAGAAGCGAAAGGTTTGGCATTTTACGGAGACGTGTTTGTTGAGTTCATGGATAGTTTGAACATCAAAAAATGTCACCTTGCAGGGCACTATTCTGGTGGTTCAATGGCTTTGGATATGAAATACCGCTATCCTGACCGCTTCTATTCTCTCACTGTTATGGGCCCCATTTATGGAGATCAGGAATTTCGTAAAAGGCTACGCGAAGTCTCAGTCGGTTCAGTACAAAAGCTGGTTCCGGTTCGTGATGGATGGCACCTACTTCGTGGATGGAAACAGGTGGAAGAATACGGCGCTGCTGCTCTGCCCCTTGAACTCCATCAAAGAGAAGCTCTTATAAATTTGAAGGGCTGGAAAGCGACAAAGCAGGCATATAATGCCGTTCTTGATTATGATTTCATCAAACCATTCGATAATGTTCCAGGTCCGTTGCTTATAATGGATGGCTCGAAAGGCCAGTGTTTTGAGTTTTTTGAGGCCGCAAAAAAGGCAAGACCGGATGCAGTTTCATTGGTTTTAGAAGGTTGCCATGATTACTTCCCTTACGAAAAACCTAATGAAGTGGCAGCCGCGATCATTTCATTCACAAAAGATGTTGATAAAACCACTAAAAAATAAACTGTGCCGAGGATTTTCATCAATAGACGATTGCTTGATTGTTAACGCCATGCAAATGTCGAACGAAAGGTTGAGATAAAATGGCACAATTTAAACATCTCCTTGCTCCAGGAAATATTGGAAATATGAAACTTAAAAATCATGTGATCATGGGTCCTGTAGAAACATTATATGCATCGTCCGATGGTGAAATGACTCAAAGAATCATTGATTTTTACGTCAGAAGAAGCCGAGGAGGAGCCGGTTTAATTGTCCTGCATTCCATGCAGGGCAATACAAAAATGGATCCGATAGATCCCTATCCGGGTTCTCTTCGCCTAGACGACAATGCTTATATACCTATGCTCACGGAATTTACTGAAACGATGCACAGAGAAGGGACAAAAGTTGCATGCCTTGTCTCCCCCGGTGGCGGTGCACAGGCCTTGGGATATCCTTACGATAAAGGCTCACAGGGAATATACGATATCCCAAATGTAGGCCCAAGTGAAAAACAGTCTCTAGTTGCCCAACGGAAAGTTCGTAAGCTAACCATCGAGGAAATAAAAAAATCTGTTATAGCGATGGGTTTATGTGCAGCAAGAGCAAAAACGGCAGGCTTTGATGCCTTTTGTATTCACGCAGTAGGTGGATATCTGATCGCTCAGTTTTTGACTCCATATTTCAATGACCGAGATGACGAATATGGTGGCAGCCTTGAGAATAGGATGCGGTTTTTGCTTGAAATCATTGAATCCTGTCAAAAAAACGCCGGCAAAGATTTCCCGCTTATTGTGCGCTTCTCTATTGATGAATATCTTGGCGACGCCGGTCGTGGAATTGAGGAATCGAAGTTGATCGGTAAAATGCTGGAAAAAGCAGGCGTTGCGGCTATTGATTGTAGTGCGGGTGTTTTCGAAACAGCCAACATGCTTATTCAGCCGATTTATGTACCAAAGGGTGGCCTTGTGCCACTTGCCGTTGCCATGAAGAGTGCTGTGTCCATACCAGTGATTGCACAGGGACGTCTTTCAGAGCCTGAAATTGCAGAGAAGGTTTTGGCAGAAGGACAGGCAGATTTTATTTCCACGTCACGAGGTTGGCTTGTTGACCAAGATTGGGTGAACAAAATAACAGCGGGTGATACCGAAGGGCTACGCCGTTGCATTTCCTGCAATTACTGCATAGGTCAACGAATCTTCGAGAACCTGCCAATTCGTTGTGCTCTTAACCCCATAGCCGGCAGGGAATCTATATACAAAGAAGAACTTCCTTCCCCTGCCAAGCTAAAAAAAGTTATAGTGATCGGGGCAGGACCTGCAGGTTTAGAGGCAGCGTACAGACTGGGAATGCAAGGGCATTCTGTGGATATTTATGAAGCGTCGAATCAGATATGTGGTGGGCAGATTTTTATTGCACAGGTGCCTCCGTGCAAAGATGTTCTCTCATATATTTCCCGGTTCTATTCGGCTCAGCTCTCTCGCCTTGCAAACGTTACTTTGCACTTAAACACTAAAATGACAGAAAGTAACATTAGTAAGCTTGAAGGCGATGCTGTTATCCTTGCTACAGGGGGAGAAGAAATGATCCCTGGGATTCCAGGTATTGATAATTCTAATGTTGTTACAGCCCAGAATGTTCTCTTGGGAAAATGCGACATCGGTAAAAATGTACTCATAGCCGGGGGCGGCCAGATCGGTGCTGAGACTGCGCACTATCTTGCAGAAAAAAACCATTCTGTCACCATTGTAGAAATGTTACCTGAAATTGCGCTTGATGAAGAGTTTATTACTCGTATGATGCTGCTTTCAATCCTTGAGGAAGCTGGCGTTAAAATGTTAAAGAACCATAGAATCACTTCGTTTACACCATCTGGTGCAAACGTTCTTGATCAAGCAGATTGTAAAGAGAAGTTTATTGCCTGCGATACAATTGTGCTTGCTCTAGGGACAAAACCGGTTAACGACCTTGAAAAAGTCTTGAGAGAATACTTTTCTGAAGTTTACGTTGTTGGTGACGCTTGCGGTACTGGTGCTATACATAAAGCAGTTGAAGAAGGTTTCTTTGCTGCACTGAGAATATGAATAACCTTAAGAAGCTATATTGCATCTGTTTAAATCTTCAGTTTTTGTCTCCTTTTGTTAGTAAGACCCAAGAATAAAAAATCCCCCAATTGGGGGATTTTTTATTTCCTTATTCTCTCTGTATGTGAACATGTTCGTTCAATCTCCATTAGTCCAGCGGAGTAAAGGGGTCAGACCTGCACGATTGATAAATCTAGAAAATTTTTAATTGACGTCTTGTCTACCTGTTAATCAAAACTAGCGTGTGGTTCCGTTTATAAGGGGCAGTATAAATCCACCCTAAATAAGACAGCAAATGAATTGTGTTCTATGCTGTCTTAAAAGAAAATTATAAAATTATCCTAATTTCACTATAATTGTCTTTACAAATACTGGTAAGTCCTTTGGGGTCCTAGAAGTTATTAAATTTCCATCTACAACTACTTCTTCATCAACATATTCTGCACCAGCATTGGTTAAATCATCTTTTATAGAATAAAAAGCTGTGATTTTTTTACCACTTAAATCACAGCAAGAAGCCAACATCCAAGGTCCATGACAAATGGCTGCTATGATTTTATTCTGTTCATTCATAGCTCTGACAAAATCAACTGTGGATTTACATCTTCTCATGTGATCAGGAGAGTATCCTCCTGGTATAACTACAGCATCATAATCATTTGATGATATGTCTTCTGATGCATGGGTACTGGTTTCAGTTAACCCGACTTTTGATTTGTATTCTTTATTTCTTTCCGTTCCCACTAAATGAACTTCATATCCTTCTTCTAAAAACCTAATATATGGATATATAAGCTCCCTTTCATCAAATAAGTTTTCCAGTAATATAGCTACTTTCTTCATTATTATCACCTTTCTTTTAAGGAAGACCAGTTGGCCAGTCGTGTACGCCCTATCTTCGCTGTAAAGATAAATCCCGATATCCTCCAAACAAAAAGAACAGGATCCGAAAGCCGAAAGCTTTAGCGGATCCTGTCGACGAGATCCGCTACGGAAAACCGTAACTGTCTCAATGCCTAATATTATATCGCCATTGTCTTTTTCCATCAAGGGGTAAGGGCAGGCAACTTTTAGTTAAATATATCTGTAGAGCCAATGCCGGTATAAATTGATCCCAAAATCGTTAGTTAGTAGCTCAAGGGTATCAGCCAAATGCGCTTGTACTGAAAGACCCGGGGTGTAGAATTATAGCCATAGTACAAAATTAAAGAGTCGAAAGTTTACACGATAAATTAAGGAGGCAAAGACATTATGAACGGAAAAATAGCTTCGGTAAAAGCTTTGGAAATACTTGATTCTCGTGGAAATCCTACGGTTCGGGTGCAAATGCGTCTGGATTCGGGTGTGACAGCAGAGGCTTCAGTTCCTTCCGGAGCTTCCACCGGGATAAATGAAGCTCTGGAACTACGAGACGGCGACAAGAAAAGGTATGACGGAAAAGGCGTTCTGAAAGCTGTTCAAAATGTAAACACTCATATTGCTAAAGTCTTGGTCGGGATGCACGCACATGAACAGAGAGAAATAGATGAAACTATGATTGCCTTGGACGCAACACCAAATAAGGCGAGATTGGGTGCCAATGCTATTCTGGGCGCTTCGATGGCAGTAGCCAAAGTTGCAGCTATGGATGCAGGAGTGCCACTATATGAATATTTGGGCGCAGGTCATGATATGTGTCTGCCAATGCCGATGATGAATATTCTCAACGGGGGAATGCATACCGACAATAGCGTAGATTTTCAAGAGTTCATGGTTATACCAGTTGGAGCACCGACTTTTGCTGAAGCACTGCGATATGGAGTGGAGACCTTTCATGCTCTGAAAAAGATTCTTAAGCAGCGGGGATATGCGACTAGTGTAGGAGACGAAGGTGGTTTTGCCCCCAATTTGAAGAGCAATGATGAAGCGTGCGAATTAATCATCGAAGCCATTCAAGCGGCCGGTTATACGTCGGGCAAGGATATTGCGTTAGCTCTTGATCCGGCTGCCAGCTCATTTTATGAAAATGGCAAATATAATTTGTCCAAATCTGGGCAAGGTGAAAAAACGAGCCGGGGGATGACGGAGCTTTATCAGACATGGGTTAAGAAATACTCAATTGTTTCTATCGAGGATGGCCTGGCAGAAGAAGACTGGGACGGCTTCCGTGAACATACTGAAGTATTGGGTGACCATGTTCAAATCGTGGGCGACGATCTTTATGTCACAAACACCCATTTCATAGAACGAGGGATAAAAGAGAAGAGCACCGATGCTGCGCTGATCAAGCTTAACCAGATCGGTACTGTGACCGAGACAATCGAAGCGATTGAGATGTGTCGAAAAGCTCGCTGGGGCTATGTTATCTCTCACCGCTCCGGTGAAACGGAAGATACCTTCTTGGCGGACTTCGCAGTGGCTATGGGCGGTGGGCAGATCAAGACAGGTTCAGCCTGTCGCAGTGAACGAATAGCCAAATATAACCGACTTTTAGAAATTGAAGATGAATTGGGAGCGAAAGCCAAGTTTTCCAATCCCTTTGTCAGATAAGCGGTAATTGGTGAGGTCTTTTATCAACTAATAATTAATTGTAAAAAGGCACCTAACTTATACAAGTTAGGTGCCTTCCTGCCTTGAACGACGCTACACTGGAAGATGCAATGGAAACAGGGATTACGGATATTGTGACCACAATAGATTCCGGGGCAGCAATTCCCGGCACAGTTCTTGAGGAATGCTCAACCGTTTTTTTAAA
>JAAYEY010000130.1 GCA_012728505.1 Synergistaceae bacterium
CATAGTGATTTTTGATGGGGCGATGGGTACTATGCTCCAAAAGAGGGGACTCAAAAGAGGTGGAATCCCCGAACTGCTAAATCTTACTGAACCGGACATAATCGAGTCGATTCACAACGAATATTTTGATGCCGGCTGCGATATTGTTTCAGCAAATACTTTTGGGGCAAACAGGTACAAGGCTGAGAAAGCCGGGCGTAAACTTTCAGATATAGTTTCCGCTGCTGTAGAGATTGCCAAACGAGCTGCCGGGGAACGTATAGACAAATATGTTGCTTTGGACATTGGCCCATGTGGTCGAGTCCTCTACCCTATCGGAGACCTTCCTTTTGAAGAAGCAGTTGAGGTTTTTTCGGAAATTGTGAGAGCAGGAAGCAGCGCGGGGGCAGATCTTATACTTCTTGAAACGTTTACTGACCTTTATGAACTGAAGGCCGCTGTTATCGCTGCCAAAGAGAATTCAGACCTTCCCATATTTGCTACGATGAGTTTTGAGGAGAACGGATGTTCATTTTTCGGGACCACTGTCGAATCCATGGTCCTTACCCTTGAGGGGCTGGGAGTTGATGCACTTGGAGTAAACTGTTCACTCGGCCCAAAACAGCTTGTCCCTGTGGTTGAAAGGATAATCAACGCAAGCAGCATCCCTGTAATGGTTCAACCCAACGCTGGGCTTCCCCTATTCAGCGAAGCTGATGCTCGCTATGATGTGACGTCTGAGCAATTTGCCGATTATATAAAAAAGTTTGTTGAATATGGGGCGGCGATAGTGGGAGGATGCTGTGGCACAGATCCCGGATATATGAAACTTGTTAAGGAACGGCTTCAGGGAGTCTCCCGCATCCCCTGTAAAAATAACAGGACGGCGGGTATATGTTCTCCCTCAAACCCTGTTTTTTTTGGGAATGACACGGTGATAATTGGGGAACGCCTTAACCCGACGGGTAAAAAAGCTCTTCAGGCCGCTTTGCGAGAAAATAATATGGATTTTGTTATGAAAGAGGCTATCCGTCAACAGGAACAGGGAGCCCACGTGCTTGATGTAAATATGGGACTGCCAGACATAGATGAACCTGAGATGCTGAAAAAAACTGTCATTGAGATTCAGTCTATTGTTGACCTGCCTCTCCAGCTTGATTCTTCAGACCCTAAGGCGTTAGAAAAGGCAGCTAGAGTCTACAACGGCAAACCCCTTATAAATTCAGTTAACGGAAAAATAGACTCTCTTAAAACTGTACTGCCAATCGTAAAAAAATACGGGGCCGCGGTTTTGGGTCTCACTCTTAATGACAACGGGATACCCCAGTCTGCTGAAGGCAGGGTTGAAATAGCCAGAAATATTTTAGAAGAGGCTGAAAAGATTGGCATACCTAAAGAAGATGTGCTTATAGACTGTCTCGTTATGACCGTTTCTGCCCAACAGGAGCAAGCCTTAGAGACACTCAGGGCAGTTAGGATGGTCAAGGAAGAGCTTGGGCTGAAAACGGTCCTTGGAGTCAGCAATGTCTCTTTCGGATTGCCGGACCGACCCCTTATAAACAGGACTATGCTTGCTATGGCTCTGATTCAGGGACTTGACGCGCCGATAATGAATCCCGGTGATGAGGGTATGCGCCAAACACTTGCCGCTTACAGAGTGCTGTCCGGCAAGGATCCAAGTGCCTCCGAATTCATAGATGTTTTTTCAGATACAGGGCAGAAAGCTGACTCTAAAGCTGAACCGAAGGATACCTATGACCTTTCTTATTCGATCAGAGTCGGTCTTAAAACAGAGGCTGAAAGAGCTACCGAACTGCTTTTAACAAAGATGGGTCCTCTGGAAATAATCGAGAAAGAAATAGTTCCCTCCCTTGATGCAGTAGGTAAAGACTATGAAGCACAGAAAATATTTCTGCCCCAGCTGATGAGATCTGCTGAAGCGGCCAGATTGTCATTTGAGCTTTTAAGAAAAGAGCTTTCAAAAACCAATTGTGATAATCAAGAAAACAGAACAAAAATGGTAGTCGCAACGGTACTTGGCGATATTCACGACATAGGAAAAAATATACTTAAAGTGATAATGGAAAATTATAATTTTAAGATGATCGATCTTGGGAAAGATGTCCCGCCAGAAAGAGTTGTAGCCGCGGTAAAAGAACACGGCGCAGAGATAGTAGGTCTGAGTGCTCTTATGACGACGACTGTTACAAGCATGAAGGATACGATAGACCTGCTTAGAAAAGAATGTCCCGGCGTCACAGTTATTGTTGGTGGCGCGGTCCTAACCGAATCACTCGCAGAATATGTCGGCGCTGACTGCTATGCCAAAGATGCGATGGAGGCAGTTCGGGTTCTCAGGAGCCGGCTACCCGTCTGAGTACTGCGAGGAGCGATTTAGTTAAAAAGATCCGACAATCAGAAATTCTCAATGAAAGAGTTGCCTTTATGAATGCGAAGTTTCTTGTATTTGGCCTCAGTTCCTTCACTGTTGAGACCAGCCGCGACAAAGGAGAGGCCCCCTCCCTTGGCAAGGCATATTACAGAATTACCAGGGGCCTCTTTTTTCCACTCCAGCCTTTTAGCATTTTTGGGGAGCAGGAAGTTTGTCAGACCAAGGCCTGTCGCGGTTTTATATTCGTCTGAACGTGTCTCTATTTCGCGGACTTTACCGTCGAGAAATATTATCCTAAGACTTATTTTAGGCATCGTTTTGTTGTACGACCAAATCTCTGCGTTGTTGTTCGTTAGGATAGATGTTTCTCCAACTTTTTTAAATACTTTTAGGTCAGGCGATCCAAGTTTACTCTTGATTTTTTCCTTTGACTCCCCGAGTATTACCATGCCTACAGATTTACCAGGATTTATGACAAGATTTGGATCCGTAGGATAACCGAGCATAATTTTTGCGGCATTTGCTCCATGTATGCCTCTTTTGTCATCCGGCGCAAGTTTAGAAAATTTTTCGTACCCTTTCAATGCATCTTTCCAAGCCCCGAGACCCATGAGCATCTTGGAGCATGTCAGTACCTGCTCAGGTTTTTTGAACAATTCTATCTGTTTAACAAGGGCTTCTACGGCACTCGCATTGTTTTTTGATCTTATGGCAGCTTCGCTTAAAAGAGTCCAGGCATATGCATCTTTGAGCTTACTGGCACCCTCTTTGAGAGCAGGCAGTCCTTTTTTGAAATTGTTTTTCTGGGTGTATAGCCATCCCATTCTTACAAGCGCTTTTCCATCTGATGGTATGGTTTTAAGATGTTCCTCGTAACGGTCTATAGCTTCGTCGATTTTCCCTGTCTTCTCGAGGCAGAAAGCCATTTGGTAAAGTATGTTTTTGCGCTCGGGACGGAGTTTTAAAACTTTTTCATAAAGAAGGTAAGCTTCTGAATAGTTTTCGAGTTTAAATTGAGATGTTGCTCTCTGATAATATTTCTCAGGAAGAACGTTCGTCCGGTAATACCAGAGGCTTCCTCCAAGAAAAACAGCGAGTATAATAATAGCAATGACTCCAAAAATATATTTTGGAACAGGAGGACGATTTTCCTTTTTCAGTCCCCATTCCTGTTCTTCTTTTGTCACGCCTGTCTGTTCGTCCGGAACAATTTCAGGACATTTATTTTTATTGTTGTCGCAGTTGTTTTTTATCAAGCCCGTCAATCCTTTTCTTTTTTCTATATGTTACTGCAAAATTGTAACAGATATACGCTCTTTTGCTATTGGCAAAATCTGCGTATAAGGTTTAACCTTTATTGGTGTGCAGAACGGAGGTAGTTATTTATTGCTTAAATTTAAGCATTTAGAAATTGAAGATCTATCATTTTTTCAAAATTACTGGGATGCAGCTACCCAGCGGGCAGCCGATTACAGCTTTCCCATCCTGTGGGGGTGGGCCGACGAATGTGGTTATCAAACAGCTCAGGAAGATGACGGATCTCTGCTCTGGATAAGGCAGACGATTCCTCACGATTACGATCTCGCTCCGCTTGGCGACTGGAAAAGGAATGATTGGGCAGAACTGATCCAAAAAAGACTGGGACGAGAAGCAGAATTCTGGTATGTACCGGAAAAACTCCTCAATATCTGGAAGGCACAGTTTCCTGAGATAATTAGCGTAGAAGATATGAGAGGCAGCTGGGAATACCTTTATGATATCAGGGATCTTGCTACTTTACCGGGTAATAGGTTTATGAAAAAACGTAACAGAGTAAACCAATTCCGTAAGAATTATGATTATTCCTATAAACCGATATCAAAAGAATTGATCAATGATGTAATGGAATTTCAGCAGATCTGGTGCCAAGTCAACAATGGATGTACAGATAAAGGACTGCTCCAGGAAAATAGAGGGATAATTAAGATACTTACTAACTGGGGAAAAATCCCCCATCTCGTTGGCGGGATTATCGAGGTCTCGGGCAAAATAGCGGCTTACACTATTGGTGAAATAGCATCACACACTATATTTGTCCACTTTGAGAAAGCGAGCCTGGAATATGGGGCCACATACCAGGCTATCAACAAAGAATTTATGTCACACATGCTGGAACAAAACCCTCGACTGGCAGTTGCGAACAGAGAAGAGGACATGAACGATCCTGGACTCCGCGAGGCAAAAATGTCATACATGCCGACAGATTATATAAAGAAATACCGGGTAAGATTCAGCTTTTGATCTGATAACGAGCAGTATGGAAGGTCAACAGAAATGGAGCTATTCTCGCCTAGATTTTTCCATGGTTAAAGAGTGGCTAAGGAGAGAGATAAATGTTAAAATTTATGGGTTCAAAAAAGATAGAAAACGACATTGGAGGAAAAATTATGAAGATTATAGCTTTGCTAACGTTTCTTATTGCAATATCAGTATTTCTAAAGGTATTTGCCGCCCAGCCGGCATCAGCAGATGAAGCCGCCGTAAAACGCCAGACAGCAACGTTTCAGACATCCATGGGAACTTTCAAGATCGAGCTCTACAACGACCTGGCCCCCAAGACTGTAAAGAATTTCACTGATCTGATAAACAAAAATTATTATGACGGCATCATATTTCACCGCGTAATAGAGAATTTTATGATCCAGGGAGGCTGCCCGCAGGGCTCAGGAACTGGAGGCCCCGGATATAATATACCCGATGAATTTGGCAAGGGGCTTAAACATGACAGGTCCGGAATGCTTTCGATGGCGAACGCAGGTCCTAATACAGGTGGCTCGCAATTCTTTGTCACTCTTGTGCCATGCCCCTGGCTGGACGGTAAACATGCGATATTCGGACATGTTTCCGAGGGATTGGATGTAGTTGAAAAGATAGGAAAAGTACCTACTGACTCAAGAGATCGACCTCTCAAAAAAATAGTGATCGAAAAGCTGACAGTTAAATAACTGCTAAATTAGAGATTTTTTGCTAAAAAGGAATCGAAAGGACCAGATGCTTTTAATGCGTCTGGTCCTTTTTTTGAACTGACAGCAAGCAGATCCTATTTTCCCAAAAACTCTTTTTTTTAACACCGCATTCCTCTTTTTATGTTAATATGTTTAGATGAGTTACTGTGTTTGTAATTATTTCAAAAACTCGATATATTAACTTAAGGCACTGATAACTTGGCATAAATGTGCAACAAAGATTCGAGCCGAGTCATTAGAGGGAGGACCTAAATGAGCTTAACGATAAGTTTCAACGATATGCAGGATATCAAGAGTAACTTCCCCATCACGGCGAGGGATGTTTTGACAAGGACGAATTTTCCGAAAAAAGATAGAGTCGTGGCATGTAGAGTCAACAGAGTCCAGCGACCTCTTTCATGGAAGATAGATATGGATTCAAAGCTTGAGTTTATAACAAGTGATACCATAGAAGGAGCAGAGGTATATCTTAGAACGATTAGCTTCATGCTAACGTCTGCTGCTACAAGAGTATGCGGAATTAGGCTCCATCTTCGCCAGTCGATGAATTTTTCATATTTCTATGACAGCCCTGACGGTCCTGTGACTGATAAGCAAAAAAAATCAATACTTAATGAGATGCAGAGGATGGTCAAAGAAGGGGTTGCTGTTGTCAGGGAGGAGCTCTCCCTTGATAAGGCCCGTATCATAATGACCGCCCAGGGTTACAATGGCAAGGAAAGACTCCTCCGCTGGGTTAACAGAGATCCTGTGATAATGTACAGAATAGAAGGTATATATGATTTTTTTGGAGGTGCCCTTGCGGATAACGCTGCGATAGTCCCTTTATTTGAATTGCATCTTTACAAGGGAGGCATTTTTATATCCGGTCCCCTCTTCTCCGATCCAACAAAGACGGTTCCATTCAAAACAAGCACAAAGACTTTTGCTCTTTTTAATGGCTATGCTGAGTGGCTTGATAACCTACATGTATCAACCATGGATAAGATACATAGTCTTGTAGCTAACGGGCTTTCAAGAGATTTTATAATGGTCTGCGAGGCCCTGCACACAAAAAAACTTAGCGAGATATCCTCGCACATTTCGGAGAGGCCTGAAGTTCGACTGCTTTGTCTAGCTGGACCTTCCAGCTCAGGCAAGACGACATCTTCAAGGCGTATCCGCGTACAACTGCTAGCCTCATGCATAAATTCCGCCACTCTTGAATTGGACAGCTATTTTGTGGAGAGATCGAAAACCCCAAGGGATTCTAATGGCGATCTTGATTTTGAGGCGCTAGAAGCGCTGGATTTAGATCTTATAAATCAACATCTTGCGGCTCTGCTTGAAGGTAAGGAGATAGACGTTCCGAAGTTCGATTTCATAACAGGTGAAAGAAAAAAAGGTTATAAACTCAAACTTGCCGAGGGTCAGATCCTTATAATTGAAGGTATCCATGGTCTTAACGATAAACTTTCAGAGAGCGTCTCCCACGATAATAAATACAGGATATTCATAAGCCCCCTGACAGGCGCGGCAATAGATATGCACAACAGGATAGGAACCACAGACACCAGGCTCCTTAGACGAATGCTAAGGGATTACAGAACTAGAGGACATTCTCCTGAAGCGACCCTTTTGCGATGGCCTTCTGTAATAAGGGGTTCACATCGTCATATTTTCCCTTATCAGGAGAATGCCGATGCTCTTTTTAATACCTCTTTGGCTTATGAATTTCCGGTACTCAAGGGCTACGTCCAGCCTATGCTGTCTTCGGTAGAAGAAGACTCGCCCGCTTATGGCGAAGCTCAAAGGCTTCTTGCTATACTTAGCTTTGTACCAATAATACCTTCAGATGATGTCCCTAACACTTCGATCTTAAGAGAATTTATTGGCGGCAGCTGTTTTGAATAAGCTCTGAAACAACACTGTGAATAAAATGATAGTTTTACATGCATCTTATGCTGAGAATAAGTTTTATGTCTGGGGCGAACGTTCATTTGAAACAGCAGAGCTGACCAATTGGAATGACACATCCTCTCCCGAGATACCGAGAATGCCTTGGGATGCCGGAAGTCTTGCAATCCAAGATCTTCTAAAGACCGCGGGCATAAGACGAGGCCGAAAAATTTCGACTGAGACCCCCGTGGTGGCATATGTTGAGCTCCCTTCATACAACAGTTTGCCGATGCTATCTTCACCGTTGCTGGGCGAATTGCCTGAAACAAGTGGGGCCCCATCAATAGAAAAATATTTTGTTGAAGTCGTCCATATTACTCACGAAGAACTGACAGGTCTGCTACGGCTCATCAAAGAGAGCAGGGAGAGACTGTCCGTTCCGGGGCTTTTATTGGGCAACGACCTGAAGTATATTCTTAAGGGAATGGAATATGCATCATTGATGGTTATGAGAGGAGCATATCTGCCAGGTATTGAGTGTTCTGAAGAGAGCTATTTTTCTGTTTGGAAACCACTACATTTAGCAAAATACCAGGACGAATACTCTGTCTTCGTGAATGCGCTTCCCCCGGTCATGAAAAGTTTTTCTCTATCAAAAGATGAAAAACAGCAAAATGACCCCAGTTCTAATATTGCGGATTCAATATTAGAACTTTTCCTTGAAGAGATTGTAAGGAAAGCGCAAGCGTCTCCCGGAAGAAGGGGAAGGCAAGTCGACCAGACCAACCCTCATGACATATGGCTTCGTTCTCTTGCCTGGCCGAGTTCCACGCTTCACCGGTGGAAAGATGATATGAGTTCGCTCTGTTGTCAGATCTCAGATTGGACAGATTCTGTCAGAGTAGTTACAAACCAACCATGGAAGTTTTTTTTGAGACTTGAAGAACCTTTGTCAGGTAGTAAAGAAGATACCTGGACACTATCGTGGCATTTGCAATTCGCCATGGACCAGACTTTAACTATACCTGCCGAAAAAGTTTGGAGCCCGGGTGCTTCTGAAAAGAAGTGGTTCCGGCTCTCCGGGGCAAATCCCAGAAGGTACATGCTCCAGATTCTGGGCCAGATCTCATCCTCTGTTCCCGCCATAGCCAGAAGTCTCAATGAACCATCCCCAGTTAGCTGTGATATGTCCTTCGATGAACTTCTTAATTTTATCCAAGATAGTGTTCCTGAGATACTTGACTGTGGCATACAGGTACAGTTTCCGTCAAGTTGGGGGTCCTCTCCCTACAGGCCCAAGCTTGCAGTAAAGGGAAATATCAGAGAGGGAACGGTATTCTCTGTTGGGAATCAGATTGATCTTGGAGATTTGATGGATGTAGACTGGTCGGTCTCTATCGGAGAGGATGTACTTACAGAAGAAGAACTCTCCTTGTTGAGGGAACTTAAGACACCCCTTGCTAAGATAAGGGGTAAATGGGTACTCCTTAAACGTGATGAACTTGAAAAGGTAATGGAAGGAATAAACAAACTACCTCAAAAAATCACAAGGAGAGATGCATTGGTCTCATCCTTTAGTGAGAGCAAGGGAGAGATCCCTATTTCAGCGATAACGGGCTCATCATGGCTCGATTCTATTCGTTCAGTCCTTACAGGAGCGGAGCAAATAGATCAGGTAGAACAACCCGAGGGATTTTGCGGAGAACTCAGGCCATATCAACTTAAGGGGCTTTCCTGGCTTTTCTGGCTTTCAAGTATAGGGCTTGGAGGGTGCCTTGCCGATGATATGGGGCTGGGAAAGACGATACAGGCGCTCGCATTGTTGAAAGCAAGGATACTTAGGGGGGAAAAAGATCCTGTCCTGCTCATTTGTCCTACTTCGGTAATTGAAAACTGGAGAAGGGAAGCTGATCGTTTTGTGCCCGATCTCTCTGTTCTTATACATCACGGGACCAGGAGACCGAAGGGTGAAAAGTTTGCAGAAGCCGTCAGAGGCAAGGATCTTGTGATATCTTCCTACTCGCTTCTCCACAGAGACGTCGAAGTATTTAAAATAACGGACTGGTCAGGAGTAATACTTGATGAGGCTCAGAACATCAAAAACCCTGATACAAGGCAGTCCAGGGCTGCACGTTCGATAAAAGCCGGATGGCATTTTGCCCTCACAGGCACACCCGTTGAAAACCATGTGGGAGATATGTGGTCGATAATGGAATTTTTGATGCCCGGTCTACTTCCAAATAAATCGAGATTTATCCGTGAGTTCATTCGGCCGATACAGGCCGGGGAGATAGACCCTCTTGAAAAGATTAAAAAAATTACAGGTCCTTTTATACTAAGAAGGCTTAAGACAGACAAAAACATCATTTCAGACCTGCCTGAAAAGATTGAGACAGAAGTTTTCTGTTCGTTGAACAAAGAACAGGCTTCACTTTACGGCGCTGTCTTGGATAACCTTGAAGAGAAGCTCACAGAGGCAAGCGGAATGAAGCGCAAGGGTGCAGTTCTTTCGGCAATAACATCCCTGAAACAGGTATGCAATCATCCGGCACTCTATCTAAAGGACAGGTCTCAGATAGCGGGACGTTCGGGGAAACTCGCTCGACTTACTGATATTGCAGAGGAGATGCTGAGCGTAAATGACAGAGCGCTTATTTTTACCCAATATGCAGAAATGGGAGCCATGCTTAAGAGCTATCTTCAGGAGACATTCGGAAGAGAGGTACTTTTCTTACATGGAGGCGTTGAAAGGCAAAAAAGAGATGAAATGGTAAGAAAATTTCAGGATTCAGAAAACCCTCCGCCATTTTTTGTTTTATCCCTCAAAGCGGGAGGGACAGGCCTCAACCTGACAAACGCCAACCACGTCGTAATGTTTGACAGATGGTGGAACCCGGCTGTGGAACAGCAGGCGGTAGACAGGGCGTATAGGATAGGGCAGAAAGAGAGAGTCCTGGTACATTATTTCTGCTGTAAGGGAACGTTGGAAGAAAAAATAGAATTACTTATCAAATCGAAGAAAGATATTGCTGATTCTGTAGTATCAACCGGTGAAAACTGGCTTACTGAAATGACAGACAGCGAACTGAAGCAGCTTTTTAAGCTCTCCAGAGATGCTGTGGAGGATATAAGCTAAATGTATAACAGAAGGACTGCCTGGACGTATTCAAAACCTCTCAGGACAAAGGGAGGAATAAAGTCCCGCGTTAACAGGGGGCGCTTCCATGGATCGAATTGGTGGTCCAAACGCTGGATAGAGATCCTTGAAGGTAGCATCGATTCAGCGCGTCTTGCCAGAGGGAGGAGCTATGCACGCAAAGGCCAGGTGATAGATATTGAAATAGAGCCCGGACTTGTAACAGCCTCTGTGCAAGGAACCAGAAAAAAACCTTACCAAATCAGGCTTGGATTTGAAACCTTGTCAGAAGAAGCAATGAGCATGCTGCTTTTCCGTTTCAGAGAGAGGTCATCTTTTGCAGCCAGGCTTCTGTCCGGCGAGATGCCTGATGAAATGGAAAAAGTTTTTAAAGAGGCCGGTATTAGCCTTTTTCCAAGCA
>JAAYEY010000131.1 GCA_012728505.1 Synergistaceae bacterium
AAAGTTGGATTTGTTGATGAGATGGCTGTACTTCAGCAGTTCCCAAAATTTAAGCAGGCTCAGCAGCAGATTGAAGCAATAGGCAAGAAAAAGTCTGATACGGCCAAGGCTGCATTCGACAAAGAAACCGATGAGAAGAAAAAAGCAAACATAGTCCAGACCCTTCAGCTCGAAATGAGAGAAGAAGAGTCCAAGCTTATGAATCCCATCCTCAAAGAGATTAATGAGACTATTGCTAAAGTAGCCAAAACAAAAGGTATAACCATAGTTTTGAATAAAGGCTTGGTATACTACGGGGGCATCGATATAACAAACGATGTCGTAACGGCTCTAAAAAGGTAGAATCCTTAAAAACATAGGCGCCGTTCCGTTCATTCGGAATGGCGCTTTTATTATCTTAGGGGCGGCGGCGTGAAACGTGCCGCGGGAGTCGGTTGGTAGTCAATTGCGAATCAATTGGTATGAATCGATCAAAAGATTGCTATTTACGAAGATCCGGCCCCCCATCGTCTCCTCCGGACGCAACTGAACGGAGGCCCAGTGGCTTAGAATTAAGCCTACGACAGGGTTTGTTATAAAACAAAAGCCGCTCCCGATTGAAGCATAAGGGAACGACGGTTACGGACAGGCTTTAGTTCCAACGACGGCTTGCCAATTGCTTGCCAACAGCTTGCCTGCTCCCACAACTGCTCAGCTATTGCTCAGCCATCGCTCAGCAACTGCTCAGCTAAGATCTATCGCGGCACGTTCCACGCCGCATTACTAAAGGTAGGTGTTCTCATGTCCCTTCTCTGGCTTATATTAGGTTACCTTGCAGGTTCCTGCCCTACCGGCTACCTTGCTGTTAAAATATTGAAACGGCAGGATGTACGTAACTTTGGCTCCGGCAATATAGGTGCAACGAACACAGGTAGATTGCTTGGCAAAAAATGGGCAATCGCAGTTGCAGTATTTGACATGCTCAAGGGTGGAATAGCCGTCCTCTTGGCTTCATTTTTCACAGACAACAGCCTTATACTCGCCCTTACCGGAGTATTTGCTGTTCTCGGGCACAACTATCCGATTTGGCTTGGATGGCGCGGTGGCAAAGGTGTCGCAACGACCTTTGGCGTTTTTGGGTTTTTCGACTTTTTTAACCCACTACCTGCTCTTATCGGAGGTATTGTCTGGTACGTTGTCCTCAAAAAAACAAAGTACGTATCTCTGGCTTCAATAATTGCACTTTTTTGCTCCGTCCTTCTGATGCCGCTTTTCAATATGCCTCGTCCCTATTATGTTGCTGGTCTCTTCCTTGCCGCACTTTCGACTTGGCGACACAAAAGCAACATACAAAGAATTATCGAAGGGAAAGAAGACAAGGTCGGATAATCTCGAGATACTGCGGCGCTAAACGTGCCGCGGGAGTCGAAGGGTTAGGAGACTTTGCTGAGCAGTTGCTGAGCTGTTGCTAAGCGGTTGCTGAGCCGTTGTAAAATCAAAAAAAATCCGTCCCTTATTGTTGTTGCCCTCTCCGTCTCCCCAATGTGCCTTCGAGCTGGAGTCCAGTGGCTTTGAATTAAGACTGTGACAGGGTTTGTTATAAAACAAAAGCCGCTAGATCCCGGCTCACTCAGACCCATACTGGGATGACGAGGAGGGACAGGTTCTAGGTTTTACAATCGCTCAGCAATTGCTCAGCGACCGCTCAGCCATCGCTCAGCTAATATTTCTACCTATTGCCCACATCCTCCTCATAGAAGCATTTCCACAGCCTCTTTCTGCATGAAAAATTGCTGTGGCTTCTGTCCTTGACTTATACTGACCAAAACTATATAATGATTTCAGTTTAAGGAAATGGAGTGACTCTAATGTCCTTGCAGTCATCAAGTCTTACCAAAATAATTGAGGAATACATAGACCGTCTTCTGGAAGAAAATCAAGCGGGGGAGGTGTCTCTCAGGCGAAAAGATTTGGCTGAGAAATTTGGATGTGTGCCAAGCCAGATAAATTATGTTCTTAGAAGCAGGTTCGCGCCTGAAAATGGTTTTCTTGTTGAAAGCCAAAGAGGTGGACATGGTTACATAAAAATTATTCAGCTGACATTTAGCAATTGTGATGAAGAGGTAGTTCATCTTTCGGATCTTGTAGGAAATGCAATTACGGAACAGGAAGCCAGGAAGCTCCTGGTCAATCTTCAGAATAGAGAGATGACCACCCCCAGGGAGCGCCTTATCATAGAGGTAGCACTTCGTAACCAGGATGAGAATGGAAGATCCCTCTTTGATGTTTCGCCTTACAGGCGGGACCTTATGAGGGCTGAGCTACTAAAAAAAATACTTACAAGCTTATCGCTTGGATGAGGTGATCTTGATGTTGTGTGAACGCTGTGGTGCAAATGAAGCAGAAGTGCATCTTATGAAAATAGTCAATGGAAAACGTACAGTGGACTATATTTGCAAACAATGTGCAAGAGAGGTCATACCATTTGAAGATGCCGCTAAAATGATGAAAATGACATTTTCCCTGGAAGGGATTCTTGATCTTCAGGAAGCTCTCAAGGATCTTATCTTCCCGGCTACGAACGGTGGAGCAGAGGCGGAACTTACCTGTCCTCACTGCGGAGAGACTATTTCTTGGTCGATGTTTGCTCCCTCTGAAGAAAAAAGCGGGGAGAAAGTACCCTGTCCGGAAGCTGCATGCAAGCCCCCGGCGACAAGGGATGACCTTTCTTTGCTCAAAGATAAGATGGCAGACGCTGTAAAGGTCGAAAATTATGAACTTGCGGCTAGAATCAGAGATCAAATAAGAGATCTGAAAGACGAAGCAGATAAAGAAAAGGATGCGTGAGCCTATATGTGGCAGAATTTTACAGAAAGGGGCAAGAGAGTATTTCAGCTTGCTCACCGTGAGGCTTTGCGTCTCGGACATGAGGTTGTTGGAACGGAGCATATACTATTAGGTCTGCTGGATGATGCAGACGGCATAGTTACGCACATCCTTTCAAACTATGCACTGCAACCTGAAGAAATGAAGGCGGAAATAGAGAGTCTTGTCGGAGCAGGAGATCCTAGAACTGAGCCCGTGGACCTTCCCTCCAGCCCGAGAGCCAAACTTGTAATAGATCTTTCTATGAGAGAAGCCAGGAAAATGGGAGTAAATTATATTGGTACTGAACATATTCTTCTGGGTATCCTTGCTGAGGGTGAAGGTATGGCTGCACAGTTGCTTGCTTCTCATGGAATGGAACTTTCAAGGACACGCATGATGATCAGAAATATAACCAGTGGTAACCCGGCTGATTCACCTTCTGATCCACTTAATACAGGTGAAACCCCGCCAAGACAGGAGGGGCAGCAGCAGAGCAGGACACCCACGCTCGACCAGATAGGTATAAACCTTACCATGATGGCCAGGAACAATGAACTGGATCCAGTCATAGGAAGAGATAAGGAAATACAGAGGGTCGTTCAGATACTCTCCCGTAGGACAAAAAATAACCCTGTGCTGATTGGAGAGCCGGGCGTTGGTAAGACGGCCATTGCAGAGGGGCTTGCCCAAAGAATAATATCCGGTGATATCCCTGAGATTCTGAAGGATAAAAGAGTCATGCAGCTCAACGTCGCCAATCTTGTCGCAGGAACCAAGTACAGGGGCGAGTTTGAAGAACGCATGCGCAGGATAGTCAAGGAGATAAAGGAAGCAAAAAAAGTAATACTCTTTATAGACGAGATACACACCCTTGTTGGAGCCGGTGGTGCGGAAGGCGCAGTTGACGCTGCGAATATTCTGAAGCCGAGCCTTTCCAGGGGAGAGTTCCAGGTAATCGGAGCCACGACTATAACTGAATACAGAAAATATATAGAAAAAGACGCGGCACTTGAAAGGCGTTTCCAGCCTGTCCAGGTTGACGAACCTTCAGAAGAGGATACCGTAAAGATTCTTATGGGCCTCAGGGATAACTATGAGGCTCATCATCGTGTAAAGATAACGGATGACGCACTTAAGGCTGCAGCCAGGCTTTCTCTGCGCTACATCACAGACAGGTTCCTTCCGGACAAGGCTATAGATCTGATAGACGAAGCCTCCGCCAGGGCAAGGATTCTGACACTTGAGGTCCCCGAAGACCTTAAAGTGCTCGAAAGAAGTCTTGTGGAAATACGAAGGGAGAAAGAGGCTTCCGTAGGCGCTCAGGAATTTGAAAAAGCTGCAGATCTCAGAGACCAGGAGAAAGAGCTGGCACAGCAGATAGCAGAGTGGAGAAAAAGCTGGACTGATTCCAGAAACCAGTTTACCCCTGACGTAAGCTCAGAGGATATAGCAACAGTCGTTTCTGAGTGGACAGGGATACCTGTGACGCAGCTGACCGAAGAGGAGAGCCGCAGACTTCTGAGAATGGAAGATGAAATAAGGCTTCGTCTTGTTGGTCAGGATGAAGCGCTTCAGTCAGTCTCTCGTGCTATAAGAAGATCAAGAAGCGGTATGAAGGATCCCAAGAGGCCTGTAGGAAGTTTCATGTTCCTTGGTCCCACGGGAGTAGGAAAAACTGAAATGGCAAGAGCTCTCGCAGAGTTTATGTTTGGCAGCGAGGATGCAATGATAAGGCTCGATATGAGCGAGTATATGGAACGTCATGAGGCAGCCAAGCTTATTGGAGCACCTCCCGGCTACATTGGTTTTGAAGAAGGCGGGAAGCTTACTGAGGCTATCAGACGACGTCCATACTCAGTTGTTCTCTTTGACGAAGTTGAAAAAGCTCACCCAGATGTCTTCAATGTACTGCTTCAGCTCCTTGAAGACGGGAGACTAACAGATGGTCAGGGACACCTTACAGACTTTAGGAACGCTGTGATAATAATGACCAGCAATGTAGGTCTTACTGAAGCAATGAAAGGCCGCAACTTGGGATTTTCGGAGGTAAAGGGCGCTGTAGGAGAAATTGACACTGTCAAAATGAAGGCCACTGTACTTGAAGAGACAAATAAAGCTTTCAGACCTGAGTTCTTGAACAGAGTTGATGAGATTATAGTGTTCAACCCGCTCGGAAGAGAAGAGTTGCTCAAAATAGTCGATATAATGCTGAAAGAGGTCAAAGCGAGGACTTTGGAGTGCGATATTACGCTTAGTGTTGACGAAGAAGCAAAAAAATTGCTGCTTGAACGCGGTTATGACCCGAAATACGGAGCGAGGCCGCTTCGAAGGGCTATACAAAAAATGGTAGAGGACTCGTTATCTAACCTGATGCTTGAGGGTACAGTAAAAGCAGGGGAAAAGATTTCAGTCACGGTGGCTGATAACGAACTAAAATTTAATAAATTAAAAAAATGATTTAAAAATAGTAAAACTTGAGAGGGTAATATGTGTTTTATCCTCTCAAGTTTTCTTTTTTTGTGATAGGATTTGTTCTGCTTGTTAAAAAATTAGAGAGAAGATTCGGGAGGTTACTATAATGTCATTCAAAAAAATCACAAAGGTTTTTACAGTTCTTTCTTTTACGCTCTTATTGGGGGCTTCTGTCGTCATGGCTGCAGATAAGCCTGTCCTTTCTGTTGGAACGTCTACTTTGAACTCAGAAGAAGTACTGAACATGATTGCAACTACCGCCGGCGGCAACCAGATGATGGTCGGTCTAATGCTGGCCCAGGCTACGCTTCCAGAAAGAATAGAAATGGTCAACCAGATGGCCCATGCGCTCCTTTTTGCAGAGGGTGCAAAGAGCAAGGGGCTTGATTCGCGTTCCGATATAGCTTTTCAGATCAAGTGGCAGACGATACAGGTGTTGACACAGGCATACTTCGAACAGAATGCTTCTAAGTGGGACATGAGCGAGAAGTCCGTAAAGAATTACTACGATACTCATTTAGGAGAATTTTATGATGCTCCCGCAGCACATACTAGGCACATACTTACTGAGACAGAGGGAGAAGCTTTGAACGCGGCTATGGAAATCTACAGGACAAAAGATTTTGCAAAGGTAGCCACTGAATACAGCAAGGATCCAAGCTGTACTCAAAATGGGGGAGACCTTGGCTGGGTAGAAAAGGGTGCGATGACCCCGCCAGTTGACGATGCAATCCAAAGTGCTTCGCTCGGATCTTTAGTAGGTCCCATAAAGAGTGACTTTGGCTGGCACGTTGTAGAAGTTATTGAACGCCGTCCCGGAAAGCAACTCTCTTTCCAGGAATCAGGAGAAAGAGCGGTACAAGGGCTCCAGAGGCAGTATTTCAATGACGAGCTCAAAAAACTTGAAGCAAAATACGGTGTAAAAATCGATGAAGAGGCTCTTGCAAATATCGGGGGTATTCCCGCACCGGCCGTCGCCCAATAAAAAATGCCACGGACAGTACAAGCAGTTACCAGAACAAAGCTTCCGCTGTGGGCTAAGTTTATCTGTGCAGCACTGGGGATACTTTTTGCCGGAATTGGAATGAGCAGTTTTCTGGTGGGTGGATCGATGAGAAATGTCATAATTCCGATTCTTCTCGGAGCTACTATGATATATATCTCCGGTTATGAGCGCAGCATGTACATCGACGAAAAGGGTGTATCCAAAGAAAACTCATTTTGGGGACAGAGAAAAGTTCAGCACGTTCCTTGGGATGAAATAGTAGATGCTCGTATCATCCTCAACAAAGGGAAGAAAATCTATGCCATATTTCACGGAAACATGCCTCTATGGCCCTTTACCTTTCTTCCTGAACAGGAGGAAGCTCTTATAGCTATGGTTACCGAAAAGATGGATGCAGAAGATATAAGAATTGAACGGTAGTTTCATCCCTCGTCTTTCCCGCATGCTACTGAGCGGGAATCCAGGTCTGTTATTTTACTCCTGAATTAGAATCAAATAAAGATAAAAGACCTGGACCCCGGCTCGACGGCATACCGGGGAGACGATTTTTAGATCATTGACCTTAAGATCCAATTCTCTGCCAGATGGTTCACCTGGCAATTCCGCGTGAAACAGAAAAGGGCGTTCCGTGAGGAACGCCCTTTTTGATGTTGAGTTATGAGTTTATTTTTTTCTAAAAAGAGCTAGTGGGATTATTCCTAGCAGCGCAAGCACGGCAAGGCCTGTATTACATCCACCACCACTATTGCCTCCGTTATCTTCGGTAATCTTCCATACCTGGGCCCCGTTGAACGGGTTGGCAGTTCCTATGAAGAGACCGTTGTCAGTTGCTTTTAGGGTCCTTCCACCGAAGTTGTACTTGTCTCCGAAACCATCATTAGTAAGCTCGGAGAAATTAACTCCGTCACTGGTGTAGTAGATATCAAAGCCGCGAGGATTTGGATTGTAGTCTTTTAATGCTGAAATGAATTTCCCTATCTCTTTTTTCTTGTCAGCATCTTTCTCATCTTCCTGAAGTATCCCCATTTCCAGGTCAAAGGTTGTCACGTAGAGTTTGTCTTTGTAGACTCCCATGCGCCATGCATACTGGTTAGTGGAAAGTCTCTTGGCTTGATATCCCTCAGGCAAAACATCTGATGATATCACAGGTGCATTGAAGAATCCTGCCCCGTAATTACCCAGTCGTTCAGTAATCTTATCGGTTGTACCTTCTGTATTTCCTATAATCAATTCCCATTTGTCATCTTTGTCGAAGCGGTATACATGGCAAGGATATAAGGAATCAAGAGGGGTATCCGACGTAGCAACATCGGCGAAAGTGCCTACATAGACATAACCTTTATAAATGAAAGGAGAAGCAGTTACGTGGCGTCCATTCCCCATTCCATTGGGATACTTGGCTCCTGATCCCATTTTTTCCGTACAGACAACTGGCTCCCATTTCCAGCCCGCCTCATTTTCACCATCTGTACCGTCAGGGACTGGCTTTCCTTTGAATACCATGAATCCATTTTTTAATTTATCTGTTTCATCTTTGTCGTAGTTATTACCGACGAAGGCATACAGATAACCGTTATAGGAAATCATGTCCCAGACGCCTCCGAACGCGGTACTCGTTTCATTGATTCTTACACCGGGGAAGTCACTGGGGAAGATTTTTTTGGATTCATCCTTTTGCACTGACGCTATCTTTGTCCAATCATCATTGCCATCATTAGATTTTGGTTTTTCGCTTTCCCAGATTTGTATATTTGCCACTTTGTCGTCGCTACTAGGTGTTAATGTACCGATATAAAGTTTGTCTCCGTCTCCACTATCATGGACTGTAACCGCGCGAATGCAGCTGAACTCGCCGGGGTCCGTCTCAAAAACTGTATCTGGCTCGTCTCCTGGTTTAAAATCAGGGACAAGCTTAATCAGTCTTGTCGTCTTAGTGCCTAAGGTCCCAAAATAGACCGAGGGTTTGGTCTCGCCGGGAGCAGTATAAGATTTGCCCCCACGATATCCCTGATCTTGAGCGACACCGGCTTTCAGGGGAGAAGTGTAGACTGTTTCCCAGTCTCCGGTACCGTTGGTTTTCTTCCTGAATATCTTTGCTTTTAGTTCTTCAGGCGAGTCGGAATCAGGAGTAGAAAGTTCCATTTTTTCGCAAAACGTTTTCACCTTTCCCACATCTGGTTCAGTTTCCTTCATAAGCACATAGATAACATCACGGTTTGAGCCGACGTAAAGATATTCTTCTCCTACAGAGTTCTTCATAGCCTCCATGGACCATGCGTAGCTGTTATGGCGGTCTCCACTGGGTTCAAGTCCATCGGCCCCACCGGAAAGCGCACCCGTGTTGCTGAAACGTGTTGTCGTGAGGGACGCGAATGCTGCTAGTGCAATAACACAAATAAGTATTAAAGCAATAACAACAAGATTGACACATTTTACTGAGCGGTAGCGTTTATTAATCATATCAAATGCCTCCTAGCGTATTATTGAAAAAACCACTAATTAAATAATCATCTATTAAGAATCTAGCACTAAACGGACTTCCGTCAAGTTTCTAGATTTTGTACAGCCTATGAATATCTTATTCTAACCATGCAGCCCATGGCAGAAGTTCGTAGTATGTGCGTACACAATGTAGGAGCATACAAAAAGCGAAGCAGATATCTGCTTCGCTTTAATGTTTCCTGTATAAGAGATTCAGCTGCACCTCGAATAACAGGTCTATATTGGCAGTCCCTAGGGGATTCGAACCCCTGTTAACGGGCTGAGAACCCGCCGTCCT
>JAAYEY010000132.1 GCA_012728505.1 Synergistaceae bacterium
GTGCCTCACATAGGACACGCTTACACAACAGTTGCTGCTGATGTTCTGGCAAGATGGCACAAATCAGGAGCCGAGAACACATGGTTCCTAACCGGTACAGACGAGCATGGCCAGAAGATCCAGACTGTCGCAGAAAAAAGAGGTATAACTCCAAAAGAGCTCTGTGACGAAGTAGTTTTGAACTTCCAGAGACTCTGGGGAGTCCTCAATATATCGAACGATGATTTTATACGTACAACGGAGCCCAGGCACCAGAAAGTAGTTCAAGAAATATTTAAGCGCCTTATGGCCAACGGAGATATCTACAAAGGTGAATACGAAGGCTGGTATTGCGTGCCCTGTGAGACTTACGTCCCAGAAGCGCAGATGGGTGAAGGCAGTACATGTCCCGACTGTCATAGACAACTCACAAAAATGACAGAGGAGACTTATTTTTTCAAACTTTCGAAGTATGCAGAGCCTCTCCTTAAATTCTATGAAGAACACCCCGACGCAGTGATGCCGAAATCCCGTTACAATGAAATCGTCAGTTTTATAAAGAGCGGACTTCGCGATCAGTCTGTCTCTCGTACCACACTTGACTGGGGCATACCACTTCCCGGTGATGAGAAGCATGTTATATACGTTTGGTTTGACGCTCTAATCAACTATCTTTCAGCCCTCAACTATCCTGAAAAGGGAGGCCTTTGGGAGACCTACTGGCCATCTGTCCGTCACCTCGTAGGAAAAGATATCATAAGATTCCACTGTGTGATATGGCCCGCGATGCTTCTGGCCCTTGGGATCAACCCGCCAGTTAGAGTCTTTGCACATGGCTGGTGGACTGTGGAAGGCGAAAAGATGTCAAAGACAACAGGAAATGTTGTAGATCCTTTTGAAATAGCCGACCTCTACGGTGTAGACGCATTCCGCTATTTTGTGCTTCGTGAAGTGCCATTTGGTACGGACGGCGACTTTTCTGAACACGCTTTGGTAAATAGGATAAATTCGGACCTTGCCAACGATCTTGGAAATCTTCTGAGTAGAAGCCTCCAGATGATAGAGAAGTTTCGTGGAGGGAATCTCCCAAGCAGCTTTAAGAGCGAAGATATAGACAAGGAAATTGAAACCCTTGCAAACAAAACTGTTAAAGATATGGAATGCAGCATGGAGCGTTTTGCATTTGACGAAGCTCTTAAAATACTCTGGGTATTTATCAGCCGTTCTAACAAATACATTGACGAGACCCAGCCTTGGAAGCTTGGAAAAGACGGTGAAATAGATAGGCTTGACGCAGTATTGAGGACTCTATGGGAGTCGCTGCGTCTTTCCGCAGTTCTTGCAGCGCCATTTATGCCTGAGACATCTTCAAAGATATGGGAGCAGCTCGGTCTGACAGGCAGCCCTCTTGAAAACGGACGTAACTCCTGGTCATGGTGCGGCATAGACACTCCGATTACTGTCAAAAAAGGTGCGATTCTCTTCCCGCGTATTGATACAGAAATATGGAAAAAAGAAAAAGAGGCTCGTGACCTTGAAAAAAGAGCTGCAACAGATCCCACGGCACTTTACAATTATGGCGATCACGAAGCCGAAGTAGGGATAGATGATTTCAGCAAGTTGGAGTTCAGAGTGGCACTAGTTGAGAAGGTCGACATAGTTCCCAAGACTGACAAGCTCTACATACTGAGTCTTGACCTAGGTTATGAAAAACGCACGATCGTTTCAAGCATCCGTGAATTCTACAAACCGGAAGAGCTAGAAGGCAAAAAAATAGTTGTACTTTGCAACCTGAAACCTGCAAAATTCCGCGGGGTTCCGAGCAATGGGATGCTTCTAGCTGCAGAAAGCCCTGATACCGGTAAAGAGACACTTACTCTCCTGACAGTAATGGATGATTCTATCCCAGTAGGCAGCAGAGTACATTAAAGCCTTTCTGGCTTCAGAACTTAGCAATACTATAGATTGCACAACATCCGTTATCTCCGCAGTGTTTTACCTGTAGAGCCATCGGATGTTTTTGCCCGCAGCAGTTTTTAAATAAGAAAGGGATTATAGATATGTTTCTAGTCGACACTCATTGCCATATAAATAAAAAATACTATCCTGACGGCCTTACTGATGTGTTGGAGAATGCCCTCAAATCAGATGTAAAGCGACTGCTTTTTGCTTCGGCAGATTTGGCTTCCAGTAGAGAAGCAGTGGAATTGGCCGAAACACACGAAGGTATGCCTGAGATTTGGGCTCTTGCTGGAGTCCACCCTCACGAGGCTTCATCAGTTTCTGACGTACTTCCCAAAGAACTTGAATCTCTAGCACTAAGTCATAAAGTTTCGGCAGTCGGAGAGATTGGCCTAGATTTCTATTACGATCATTCTCCTAGAGATATCCAACGGGAAGTATTCCGTTCACAGATAAGACTGGCAAAAAAAATAAACAAACCGGTCGTAATACACGTAAGAGATTCCGCTGATAGGTCATCGGGAGATGCCAATTCTGAGACTTTAAAAATATTAAAAGAAGAGTCAGCTGACCAGATAGGCGGAGTAATACATTGTTTTTCCGGGGACAGTCAAAATGCAGCAGATGTGTTGGAAATGGGTTTTTATATATCCTTTGCAGGACCTATCACATATCCTAAAAATAAAGCACTACGTGAAATAGCTATGGACAGTGTGCCTCTTGACAGAATACTTTGCGAGACAGATTCCCCGTACCTTGCCCCGCAGCAGATTAGAGGAAGAACTAACCAACCATGCTACGTTCGTGCTGTTTATGAGATGATATCTATGCTTAAAGGAATGCCCCTTGAAGAATTTGCCCATGCTGTCAAGGAGAACGGAGAGAGGCTTTTTGGTTGGGGAGGTAGTGATAATGTTTGAGTACAGGCTTATAGCTGAGTGTCCCGAGACCGGAGCTCGTGCCGGAGAGCTTGTTACTCCGCATGGAGTAATAGAGACCCCTGTTTTTATGCCTGTAGGCACGCAGGCTACAGTTAAAGCGATGATGCCGCACGAACTTGAAGAATTAGGAGCTCAGATAATCCTTAGCAACACCTACCACCTCTACATGCGTCCTGGACCCGACATAGTTAAAGAGGCCGGTGGACTTCA
>JAAYEY010000133.1 GCA_012728505.1 Synergistaceae bacterium
AACAAAAAACCCTGACCGCTTGGCCAGGGTTTGAATTTTTTTATCGAGTGGAGCCAGCGTCCGGATTCGGACCGGAGACCTGCGCATTACGAGTGCGCTGCTCTACCAACTGAGCTACGCTGGCCTCTAAAGTACTGGCGGTCCCAACGAGATTCGAACTCGTGTCGCAGCCTTGAAAGGGCTGTGTCCTAGGCCTCTGGACGATGGGACCACAAAAATGGTGAGCCGTCCGGGACTCGGACCCGGGACACCCGGATTAAAAGTCCGGTGCTCTGCCAGCTGAGCTAACGGCTCAAAAAAGTACATCACGATGGGTAATTCTACAGGCTTTTCCAAGAAAGTCAATAAGGAGTAGTCATATTCTATTATATAGTCAGAAGTTTTATTGGTTAACTTTGGTTTTTCTGCAAGTTCCGCAGTCGCATTCTGTGACTTCTAATTGCTCTTTAAGCCAGTCTAGAGCTGGGTGATATCTCAAGCCAAGCCAGGTGGCCGTCTGAAGGTGAAGGCATTTTACGGCATAGGGAACATCGTGCCAGTTTATACCTCCAACACCTGTCGAAATATCAATATCCTTCAGAGATATACTTTTTCTTAAAAAAATATATCTTTCATGCCATAGAGCAACTTCCGTTTTTTTTGACTTAAATACTTCTTCAAGTTCGCTTATTTTCTGGAGTGACTCCAGTTCACCGCATTTACGGTCTAAAAAAGGACAGGTCAACCAAAACAATGTTGGAAATGGACTTCCCTTCCGCCGATGGGGTCTGCATACCAGCACCTGAGGAAAACCAAATGAACATCTCGCCGCAACAGCATAGACAATAGAAAGGTCAAAACGACGATTTTTATTTCTCTCTTTCAAAAGCGAAACGTCGTCATCTGTCAGCGATTCCCAAAAAGCCGGCAGACGATTGTCTGCCGGCTCCATAGAAGACTCTATAGCCATATCGTCCCAAGCACTAGTCTTTATCCGGTTTACTGGTTCCGGTACGTTTTTTTGAACTGCGGACTTCTTTTGATTTACTGAGGTCGGCAATTTTTTCATCGCTGAACTTAAGGAATGTCGTCAATTTCTTCTCAAAGTCATCTTCACGATGAACCGGCTTAGCAATTGGCTCTTTAGCCTGAAGTGCCTTAAGAGAAAGATCAATTCTACCTTTTTCATCGATCTTAATAACCTTGGCTGTTATTTTTTTGCCTACTTCCAGAACGTCTTCAACTTTTTTTACATAGCTGTAAGACAGTTCTGAGATGTGGACCATTGCCTTCTGTCCTGAATCGAGCCTTATAAACGCGCCGTACGCAGCAACGTGCTCAACCATTCCGGTTAACACATCTCCCACGCTTGCTCCTGGTGTTACGGGTGCTTTCTCTACCATATGCGGTTCTTACCTCCAAGTAAAATATATATATCCCCACTATGTGTGGAGTTTTCAAAAAATATTATGGAGTGAAGTTTACCATAATTAATTAAATTAGCTACTCTTTTAGTTGTATATATACTGTCTGACTTTGGTACAGTGCTTTCTCTATAGCTTCGACAACCTTTTCAGCCTGGACCGGCTTTATAAAGAACTCTGCCGCCCCAGATTTTATCGCGTCAACAACTAGATTCTGCTGCCCCATCGCTGCCCCCATGACCACCACGGCTTCCGGATATTGTTCTCTGATTTCCCTGAGGGCTTGGATTCCACTCATCTCAGGCATCATAATATCCATCATCACCAAGTCAGGTTTAAGTTTTTCATACAGGACGAGTGCCTCTTTGCCGTTTTCTGCCTCTCCAACCACTTCGTATTCGTTACGCTGAAGCAGATCTTTAAGGATCGAACGTGCGTAGGCCGAATCATCAGCTATGAGGATTTTTGCCTTCAAGATTTCACCCTCCCCCCATTTTTAACGAGAGACTTTTATGCCGAGTTCCTCTAAAAAGAGCGGGCTGAGGACTTTGATGTATGTTCCCTTCATTCCTAAGCTCCTGCTTTCTATGATACCAGCGCTTCCTAGTTTTCTCAATGCGTTAACTATAACGCTTCTTGTAACACCAACTCTATCTGCCACTCTGCTTGCAACTACGACTCCCTCTGATCCTCCTAGTTCTTCTATTATATGCCTTACCGACTCAACTTCAGAGTATGAGAGTGCTCTCATTGCCATCTGGACGACCAGACGCTCCCGACCACGTGCTTCTATCAATTTTCCTTTTTCGTTTAATATTTCAAGTCCTACAACTGTTCCGAGATATTCCGCAAGAACCAGGTCTCTGGTATCGAACTGGCAACCGAAACGGGCCAATATAAGGGTCCCGAGCCTCTCACCCGAACCATTGATCGGAACAAGCAGCACGTGTTTGTTTGAATATGTACACGGCTGGTCGGCGTAAGCGCAAAGTCCATGATCCGTATGGTTCAGTATAGATTCGTGGAAAGAGTTCACTTTTTCTACGTAAGCAGACGGCATCGCACCGTTAATAAGCTGGTCAGTCATTATTGGGCAGTCATATTCACTTATCCATGCATACCCCAGTATTCTGCCCTCGCCGTTGATAACATAGACGTTCGCTGCAGAAAGATCGGACATTAACCTCGCAAGTTTTGGATAATCGGGTTGCCCCCGCTCCTTACGGGACTGGAGAGCGCGACTGACTAACCTCGTTTTCTCAAGAAGATCCTGCATAGCTGCAGGATTCATTATTTTTGGTCGGGCTTCGATAAGTTCTTTCGGTGTGTCCATAAAACAACATCCTTCCTCGTTTTTCTATTTTAAGTGTTACTCATGTGCTCTTGGGTGGTGTTCCATGTAACTTTTCTTCATCTGTTCAGCAGTTATAGAGAGATATCTTTGTGTTGCAGCTATGCTTTCATGACCGAGAAGTTCCTGTACGACCCTGAGTGGAGCCCCTCTTTCCAACAGATGAGTAGCGAAACAGTGTCTCAATGTGTGCGGGGATACTCCATAAAGTCCTACGCGCAAAGCTGCTCTTTGTACCAATCTGTGTACTGTTCTCACGGTAAGTCTTTCCGCACCCTTTTCCGATATAAAAACAGGTCCTTTATTCCCTTCCTTCGATAATAGTCTCCAATCTTCAAGAAGTTTTTTGACACTTTGACCAAATGGTACAAGTCGTTCTTTTGATCCTTTGCCTATAACTCTTATTATTCTTTGCTCTATTTCAATATTTTCCCAGTTAATATCTATTAATTCGGAAACACGAAGCCCAGAACCATACAAAAGTTCAAGCACCAACCTATCTCTCTGATAGTGTTTGCCCTTTTCAGGACCATCTGTAATAAGTCTTTCTGTGTCTTCAAATGATAGTGCCCTCGGTAACGAAGAAGGCAGTTTAGGACCCTTAAGTCCTGCTGCCACACCGCAGTCTAGCACATCTTTTGCAGAAAGCCACTTTATAAAACCTTTTACAGCAGAAAGCTTCCTCGCTGCCGACGTTTTTGCTATCCCAAATCCAATTATATTTGAGAGGTATATCCTGACTGATTGAGAATCTATCTCAGAAACTTCTGATATACCCTGTCTCAGCAAATATTCCCTGAACTGCTCTAAATCCACCCTGTAGTTAATAACAGTGTTTTTTGAGCGGCCCCTTGATTCTATAAATAATAAAAATTGGTCGATATTTACTAAAATATTATCTGTCATGAATGATATTCTAGCATGAAGAGTTGAAAATTCAAGCAAGTTTTGAGAAAATTGGCAACAAACAAACATTTGTTGCCTGCGACGTGTGACGTCGCGGGAGTCAGTGGGGAATCAATGGGAGAGTCAATTGGAAATCGATTGGAAAGACTGCGACATATAACATGTCGCGGGAGTCGATGGGTAATCAATTGGAATTCCATGGGGAATCGGTTGTTTAGAAATTATGGCTGGCAATTGTAAGATCTTTAAAAAATCGTCTTTCCCGTATGCCTCTGATCAGAAGGGCACCGTTTACCGTTAGGTAAACATATAAAACTACCACAGTGCTCGCGCTATTTCGAATGCGTTATGAGATCGGGAA
>JAAYEY010000134.1 GCA_012728505.1 Synergistaceae bacterium
GGTGTCCTTATAGACGACCTTGTAACAAAGGGAACCAATGAACCGTATAGGATGCTGACAAGCAGATGCGAATACAGGATCCTCCTACGACATGACAATGCAGACATCAGACTCTCTCCTTCAGGAAGGGAGATAGGCCTTTTAAAAGACAGAGAATGGGAAGTTCTTCAAAATAGGTGGAAAGGTATTGAGGTAGAGACTGACAGAATAAAGAAAATTAAGATTCCGGCTACTGAAAAAACAAATCAGACCCTGCGAGGTGCTAACTCTTCTCCCCTTTCGGAGGCAATCCCGGCAATAGATCTTCTTAAAAGACCAGAGATAAACTGGGAAGTTTTTTCAGAGTTGACCCAGAGCTATCTTGAAAAAGAACTTGGGGAGAGGATATCTGTATCTTTTAAATACGAGGGCTATGTCGACAGACAAATGCGACAGGTCGAAAAATTTCGCCGTATGGAGATCCTCAAATTTCCCGAAGATTTCAGGTTCAACGAGGTAATCGGCCTCTCCGCAGAAGGAAAACAAAAACTTAGAAAATTTATGCCTATCACGCTGGGTCAGGCCTCAAGGATCTCAGGCATTCCTCCTACGGATATACAGCTTTTATGGGTTGCGATAGAACATAAAAGACGATCAAAAGGTGGGGCTTCGGATGTATGACATAAAGAAAACAGATGAAATACTACGAGGTAAAGTTCCTCCCAGCATAAAGATTAGCCTCAAGCTAGCAGAGTTGGAAAAAGATTGGCAGAATGTCGTAGGTAAAGCAGCTGCAGAAAGAAGCTCGCCAGTTTCATGTGAGTTTTCCGAAGAAGGCCTGTCTATAACAATCAACGTAGATTCTCCCGGGGTGCTGCCTGCGCTGAAATCAAGGAAGCCTATGATATCAAGATCAATAAGTAAATATTTGAATGTAAAAATTATAAAACTGGATATAAAAGTAGGAAAAATTAAGAAGCTATCTTCCGCAAAAGACCCGCTCCCTGATTATCTCCGACGGCCCCCCGTGGTTATTTCAGAGAGGTCTCTTCAGAAAAACATACAAGAGATAGGTACAGATGTTCTTGATGAAGAACTTGCGGAGTGTCTTGCAAAACTTAAGACAGTAGTTGAAAAACTTAACTCGAGAAAAAAATAACCTAATTTTCATTAGGGATAATGTTTTGTGCAATAATCCGCATTTTTACTACATTGTAAAAATGCGGATTGTAGACGAAAATGAAGCGAAATATAAAAACAAATGATATCATTAAGCCAACAAAGACATTCTAACTTCAACGGGGAGACTAGACGGCCCCTCTTTTTTATTTATTTGGAATAGAATAAAGCAGGTAGGCTATATGTATATTAGAATATTAACATTTATAAATATACACATTAAATGTTAGTAACTTTTCCCTGTTGTCCACTGTTTCAACTAAGTAAAAGATGAAACAGGAGGCATTTTAGGCTAAGAAAACAGAGTTGGTCACAAAGATATTCACATATTGTGGATAAAATGTCTTAAGGGAGGTGAGATTATGTTGCAAAATTGTTTTTCTAAGGCCAGCAAGTATAAAAAGATCATATTTTCCTTTGCATTGATCCTTATCTTTATTTTTATAAGCTGCGAAGAAGTACAGGCTTCCAAACCTCTAGTAATAATAGATGACATGCAAAGAAAAGTAGGGCTTCCCCTTCCGGCGGTCAGGATAGTATCGCTGAGTGATTCTCATACTGAAAACCTTGTCGCGATAAGAGCTGTTAGGCAGCTTGTTGGAGTCAAATTCTCGGCTGATAGTAAATGGGTACTTAAAAATATTCCAAGGCTTTCTAGGTATCCTACAGTAGAACAGATAGCAAAACTCAAACCCGATATAGTTATATTGGATGTTGACTGGGCAAACAAAAACAAAGGCCTTCTCAAAGAGCTTGATAAAGCAAAAATTAGTTATGCCGTACTTTACAGACCCAAATGGGCTGTGCTGGCACAATACCTTGAAAAACTGGGAACTCTTACAGGAAGGTCGAAAGAGGCAGCACAGACACTGCTTATTTCGGAGAAGTCCCTCAATAAAAGTGAGCTCAGATCGGCAAAAGCGGAAAAACTAAAGGTTTTTGTCGTTGCAGGAGCCGATTTTTCTACATGTGCCGCCGATTCTTGGGGGGCGAGGCTTATCGCTGCGACTGGCGCTAAAGTATTGACAGATACCCGTGGCACAAAGATCCAAGATTTTCCATGGTATATATTTTACGGTCCGGACAAACTTACGAGTGAAGGAAAGAATGCAGACGTAATAATAACACTCAAAAATACTCGAAGGGGCGCATCCTCTCTCTCTAGAGAAGCCATAATTAAGGACCCCAGATTTAAAAATATCCCCGCAGTAAAAAATGGGAGAGTATGGGAAATGGAAGAGTCAGACCTTATGTTGCCATCTCTTGCAAGATTGGACTCATCCCTTTTAAAATGCTGGCAGCTTATTGGCTACCAAAATAAATAATAACATAGGGACCGGGGTGCAATAGCCGGTCCCTGTTTTTAATCAGACTCCATCTCTTTTTTTGCTATCGCTGCGCCAAGGACCAGCTTTTCTTTGCCGGTATTGAGGATACTGTGGGATTTTCCCAGCCTGCAAAGAAAGACGTCTCCCGGCGAGGCTATAAAGTCTTCTCCCTCTTCTGTGTAAAGCCCTATTCCGGACATAATAAAATAGACTTCTTCTGTTCCGTCATGTTTATGATAGCTAACAGAGGCACCTGGATCTAACTCAAGCCTCGTAGCCATAATAAAAATTCCATTTTGATCCGGTATTGATACAGGAAAGGTGTCAGCCTCCCCAAGGCCGCACCCACCGAGTTTGTTTCTTCTGACGGGTTCTGAACTGTTTTTAAGGACCATCTTCTTTATACCTCCCTGCAAATAGAACTGTTTTTATTTTATATCTCCTACTGTCTTTCCCGCATGGTTCTGAACGAAACCAGTGGCTTCAAAATTTAAAGACGCTAGAACTCCGATCTTGGAACGCACTCGAAATAGTTCGGCACGGTGGTGTTTTATATTATATATTAGCTCAGAGTGCGGTTTATTTGAATACTTTGGACTCTGTTTCTTTCTCTCTTGCAAAAATACAGATGTTATATTAGCGAAAAGCGGTGATAAAAGGAGTTTAAAAGAGCTAGTAGCCATAGACCATAGTTGACCATAAAACTGAAGAATGATATTCAGAAGAAATATTGGAGAACGACCGAGACCAATCACGTAGTTTTAAGGAAAGAATTATCAAAGTTGGATGTTAGAATAAAGAGAAGAATGCCATTCTGTTTATTAAGGAAGAACAGTGACAGACTTCCTACAGACAGGTAAAGACCTTGTTAAAGGTGTAAGGTTGATGCCAACTCTCATTTAACATCTTTTGCCGATATTTTTTTGCGGAAGAAATACCTGAGGCAAGAGTGCGGAACGATTAAAAAACAAACTATACGTCAGAAAAGGACGCTGATAAAAATGGAGAAAGCCAAGGTATATTTTACAAATTTAAGGACAACACCGGATAAAAATATCCTGCAGAAACTTGACATGCTTGTAAGAAAAGCTGGGATTGAAGAAATCAACTTTAAAAAACAGTATGTTGCACTGAAACTCCATCTTGGGGAACCAGGCAACCTAGCCTATCTCAGGCCTAACTATTCAAAAGTTATAGCAGATCTGGTGAAAGAACTTGAGGGCAAACCCTTTCTCACAGACAGCAACACTCTGTATGTAGGAAGAAGAAAGGATGCCCTTGAACATCTGGATGCTGCATATGAGAATGGCTATAACCCCTTCTGTACTGGGTGTCAGGTGATAATCGCAGATGGACTGAAAGGCTCTGACGAGGTATTTGTTCCTGTCCCCGGAGGAGAATTTGTAAAAGAGGCCAAAATCGGCAGAGCTGTTATGGATGCGGATATAGTGATCTCAATCTCACATTTTAAAGGACATGAGCTGAGTGGCTTTGGAGGTGCAATAAAAAATATCGGCATGGGTTGTGGTTCTAGGGCGGGTAAGATGGAGATGCACAGCACCGGGAAGCCGAAAGTAAAATTATCCAGATGCAGATCTTGCAGAAAATGTGCTGAGGGTTGTGCCCATGAGGCGATAACATTTAGAGAAGAAGGCAAGGCTTTGATTGACATGTCGTTATGTGTGGGATGCGGGCGCTGTCTTTCACTGTGTCCTTTTGACGCGATAAGCCCGGCAGATTATGAATCGAACGAAGTTATGTGCAAAAAAATGGCGGAGTATACAAAAGCCGTACTTAACGGCAGGCCAAATTTTCACATAAGCTTCGTTATCGACGTTTCGCCTTACTGTGACTGTCATGTGGAAAACGACCTGCCTGTGATTCCCGATGTTGGAATCTTTGCATCAAATGATCCCGTTGCTTTGGATCAGGCTTGTGCAGAAGCTGTTATGAAAGCTCCTGTTATACCAGGAAGCCTGCTTGAAGAAAAATTAAGAGAAGGTAAAAAGGATGATCATTTCCATACTATACACCCCGATACCCATTGGCAGACGACTCTTGAACACTGTGAAAAAATAGGGATAGGTACGAGAAGGTACGAGCTTATCGAGGTATAGTCAAAAGATAATGTTATAGCAGTGAATCATCACATTCTTTAAGATAGCGCGCACGATAGAGACCAAAGATCATAACGAAAAGGACCAGAATGAGAGGGCCTAGGAAGATTCCTAAGAAACCCCATTTTATTACCCCTCCAAACAGTCCCAGTATCACGAGCAGTGTGGGTATATCTTCGCCCTTGTCTTTGCCGCTCTTGCCGCCGCTTATCAAGAATGGGCGCAGTAGGTTATCGATGGTTCCTACTATAATAGATCCCCATGCAATCAAGATAACGCCGCCCTTTATGTCACCGGAGAGGATGAGGTAGATACCTCCCGGTATCCACACAAGTGCTGTCCCTGCGGGGAACAAGCCGAAGAAAAACATCAGCATTCCGAAGAAAGCGGGATTGCTTAGTCCGACAAACCACCATCCGAGACCCCCAAGCAGAGCCTGTACGGCAACAGTGAGTAGGATACCAAAGATGACTGAGTTCAGAAGTTTTTTTGTTTGGGCGAAAAACATCTCTTTTTCTTCTGTTGATAACGGCGTGACACTTTTTATATAGTCGACAATCTTATCTCCATCTCTGATGAAGAAGAAGGAGATCATCGGGACTAATATCATTTCCATTAAAAACGAAGAGGCGCCTTGTATAAGGTATTTTGAGATATCTGTCAGATTTCCTCCAACCCATTGTGCGGTTTTCTGGACAGAATCCTTTACAGCCTCGGAATCCATGAGAAAGTTATAGAAGTGGCCTTTGAGCCATTCGGGCAGCCATATAGGTGTAAGGTGCGGCGTAAGCTGAGCGAGATCGGTGTTCTGATTTATTTTATTTCTCGCTAGGAAAGCAGCTATGGTATCGATGATTTTAGAAGTCTCGCTTCCGAGAGACGCGAAAATGTAAATGAGCGGTATTATGAAAACAACTGCCATAAGAGAGAGTGTGACGGCGGCAGAAAGACCCCGGTAGCGTCCGCGGGTCAGCTCCATTATACGTTTGTAGACAGGCTTAAATATAAAAGAGAGCATTCCTGCCCACATGAGAGCTTTTACAAGAGGATGAGTCACCTGCCAGGCAAGAAAGGCAAAAAAAGCCATGAAAAAAACAAAAGCAACCCGGTCACCTTGGCAAAGATCCTTTCTTTTAGAAATTTCTGAGTTTAAATTCAACCGTGTGTCTCTCCTCTGTTGTATAATGGTCTAGGAAATGTCCAGATTATACATCAATAATAAACGGGAGTGGTGAACAATTGAGTATTCCGGCAACCGAGCTTTGCTATCCTTATCCCGACGAACCACAGGGAACGTCGAAGGCAAAAACTCCTTCCTCTCAAAATAAACCCGAGTCTGCGCGCAGGGAATCTATCAAGATTATTGCGGTAGGCGGCGGCGGCGGTAACGCACTAAATCATATTATCAGCAAAGGAATAGAAGGTGTGGATATCCTTGCGGTCAATACAGATATAAGAAGCCTCGATATGTCCCTCAGCCGCAACAAGATAGTACTTGGCGAGAAGGTCACAAATGGGCTTGGGGCCGGAGCCCTGCCGCAAATAGGTGAGCAAGCAGCAAAAGAGTCCATTGCTGAAATACGTGACTATCTAAGAGGTTCAGACATGGTCTACCTGACTGCGGGCATGGGCGGTGGAACTGGAACGGGCGCGATTCCTGTAATAGCCCAAACCGCCAAAGAAATGGGCATACTAACAGTTGCTGTGGTTACCAAACCCTTTATGTTCGAAGGAGCAAGAAGGATGCGCTACGCCGAAGAAGGCATAGCTAAACTCCGTCAGTGTGTAGATGCCTTGATTGTAGTGCCTAACGATAAACTTCTTGAGATATGTAGCAAAGAGACTCCTTTGAGCGAGTCTTTTTCTATGGTTGATGAAATTCTAAGGCAGGCGGTACAGGGAGTTACAGATCTCGTTACTCGCCCAGGCTTGGTGAACGTCGACTTTGCAGACCTTAAGGCTGTTATGAAGCACGCTGGGATCGCCGTCATGGGTGTGGGCAGCGCTACTGGTGAAAACAGGATTGAAAATGCTCTTAAAGAAGCGATTGAAAGTCCCCTGATGGAGTGCTCGATGCAAGGAGCCAAAGGAGTTCTCATGAACATTACCTCGGGTTCGGGTGAAGATCTTGGAATCTTCGAGATTCAGCAGGCCGCCACATATATAGAAGGGATTATCTCAGAAGATGCGACCTTCGTTTGGGGCTGTGCAGAGGACAGTGAAATGGAAGGAAGCGTTGAGATAGTAATCATTGCCACCGGCTTTGACGATTCTCATTCGGAACAACCCACTAAAATAAAACAGGATAACAAGAGACCTCTCTGGCATGACCCACAGCCACAGCCTGTCGAAGAGAAAAGAGAGACCGATCTCCTTCCTTCTGCTATGGAAATCAAAAGAGGTCCGTCATGGCTTGAAGATAAAAAAGATGTTCCCCAGCCGAAGGAAGTCACCCAGAGAGACATATCTGAAGAGCTGGATGAACCCACCTTCCTCAGAAAAAGCAAGGCCGAGGACAATCCTGAAATAAACTAGCAGAACTTATATAACTAAAGAGACTATAAAGCCGCCGGGACTTTCCGGCGGCTTTAATATTTTGAAACTTGAATATAGATGGTCAACATTAATCAACGCCTTCGAACACGTTTCAACGGCAAAAACGCTCCAATAATGACCTTTTCTGTGATAGCGTACATAGGCAGGTGATATAATTTGATGAGTTAGATTTGAGGTATACAACATGGTCTGATAACAGGAGGAATTATGATGGCATTAAAAGCCAGTTCAGAGTTTGATTTTGAAATATGCAACAATAAAATAAAACCAATAGCAGAGGCTCTTATAGCGAAGTATGAAGAGCTTCGTCATATAGACCCGGATAAGATACTTTTCCTTGTTAACCACAAAAGCTCAGGCAGTAAAAAACAGATGGTGCTTGCCAGAACAAACAGAATCCCGCCCAAATGGTCGGAGATACTTTATCAGCTTGGGTCCTGTTCATACTTTTATACTATCGAGTTTTATGCAAAAACTACCGCTGCAATGGACGAAAGTCAGATGGTAGCTCTGGTCTACCGTGAACTGAGAAGGATAGGCCCTGAAGGAGAAATTCTTATACCAGATGTCCATGACTGGTGGCAGATACTGATGGGTCTTGGCAGGAAATGGTTTTACCCGGACGCCACTTGTCCCAACCTGCTCGATGACAATGTCGACTGGAAAAAACTTATGGGAACGTATTACGAGGAGATTCCGTCAGCAGAGCGAGAGTAAGTCTCTTTCTTTCTACGGAAAGTTAAATTGAATAAAATAGTAAAAGCCCCGCGCCGCGGGGCTTTTTTGTTATCAAGCGCCAAGTTTTATACGATCGTAATCGGGGTCTCCGTCTTCTCTGTTGGTTATCTCGAATATTTCAAGTATCGGAAGCTTTTGCCATATTTTCTCTTCACCGGAAGAATAGACGATCTTAAAATCAACTAGCCCTAGTATTTTGCGTCTATTTATGTCTAAATTGAATATCTCCTCTTTTTTAAGAGTATGTCCCTTTAGGAGGTCTTCAGACCAGCAATCTCTGCCGGCCTCAGAGATGAAGATATGCTTTATCTCATACCCGGAGTTATTTGTGAATTCAAGAGGAAGGCCTCCTTCCATCGGTTGATACGCATCTACAGGCGCTGAGCCACGAAACCCTGCAAAAGCAGCCAGAACGGAAATAGATATAACGAGCGCCATAAGAGCCAATATTTTTTTCATAAAATCACACCCTTCCCCATTATTCTGCAAGGCAATTTGATTTCTTTCAATAGGTAAAATGGCCTGTCTGAGTTATCATTTATCACAAGGATAAACTTCTTTTAAGTCAAGATGGGGTGATGGGCATGATTTGGAAAAAACCGGGCAGGAACGTCTTATTGATGCTCTCTGCAATTGCTATTATATTTTTGTTTTTTGGTGTACTCCCGGCCCCTGGGGTTGGAGAAAAAGAATTTTTGATCAAAAACTTTTCGCCCAAGGGAGAAGCAAGGGGAAGAGTTGAAATTAGAGCTGTTTTCAATCGTGATGCCGCTCCCGAAGAGAGGATAGGGGTATCTCTATCTTCTGACGAGATTCCATTTATATTTACCCCTGCAATAGCGGGAATCGGAAAATGGACAGACAGTACGACATTCGTTTACTATCCGAAAGCCGGCCTGTTGAATAAAGCCACCTCGTACACCGCCGTTGCCAAAGCAGAAATTAGGGACAAAGAAGGGCGGTTACTCTCCGGAAAACAAACCTTTCTTTTCAACACACCCCCCCCTGTTTTTATAGGAGCAAAACAGATAGATTTTGATTTAGAACAAGAAACAACGAGTTATGAACTGGAATTTTCACTCCCTGTCTCCCCCGCTAGACTTCGCGGATATGTGGACGTCAAAGAAATTTCCGGGAAACCTGTGGAACACCAGATTGTTCAAGGTCCCGCAGCAAGCAAAATAAGGATGAACGTGGCCACCCCTGAGGGTTCTAAAAACATCAGACTCAACATAACAGCCGGTCTTCCGGCAGAAATAGGGAATCTGGGTCTGGTAAAAGACATTTCTGCAAACCTTGATAGGACCCGTAACATGGAGATAAGAGACACAAATGCCAACTCAAACATACACAACGGAGAGATCTATGTCGAGACGACAGCCCCTGTAGATTTTTCAAAAGCAAAATCATTTATTGAGATTAGTCCCGAAAATACTTATACGATCGAACCTAGAGACAGAGGATTTGCCTTGGTCGGCTCATTCGAGCCGCAGGACAGAATAAAACTTACCATCAGAAAAGGCTTTCCAGCACTGGGCGGAAAAGCTCTTAATCTTAATTGGGAGAGAACCTTTGTCTTTCCGGAAAAACAATCAGAGATACGTTTTACGGCCCCCGGCAGGATACTCTCACCATCAGACAGCATGAGAATTCCAATAGAGACAGTAAACGTAGATACTGTACAAATCCTTGTCTGGAAACTATTTGAAAACAACATCCCCATTGGTATGAGAAGCCCATGGTCGGAATATCCAATCGACCTTTCTTCGATGCTGGCAAACAAAGAGTATAAGGTCGAGGGAGGTCTTAACAGGAATGTCCGGAGCGCTCTCGATCTTAAACAACTTTTAGGGAATGAAAAAGGAGTTTTTCTCCTTGTTGCGCAGCAAAACAGTGGAGAGTGGATAGAGAGCAGGCAAGTGATTAACGTTACCGATATCGGAACAACTGTAAAGTCAGGCCCGGATTCAGCACTTTTTCGGATCAATTCTGTAAGTACTGGAAATCCGATCCGTGCAGCGGAGGTTACGCTGTGGTCTTGGTCGAATCAGCCTGTGGCAAAAGGTAAAACGGACAGGAAGGGCCTTTTGGAACTCAAATACAGCAGTGAAGGAGAGCTGAGCCCCGTCCTTGCTACGGTTAAAAAGGGATCAGACATAACCTTCATCAGATTTGATAACGGCCTCTACGGAGGGAAAGATATATTTGACACAAACGGTGAACCCTGGACCTACAAAGGCTACAGTTCATAC
>JAAYEY010000135.1 GCA_012728505.1 Synergistaceae bacterium
AAACAGCGCTAAGCGCCGATCCTGCGAGGAGGAGCCGCGTTAATAATTATAATATTGATGTTCTGGTTCAGAATACTATTTAACAACATCAAAGTTCCTCCCTTTCTTGCAGATTGTTGGGTATAATATCATCATTCCCAGGGCGTGTCAAACATTTACGATTTTGTGCTTCTGATGTTAAATGTTATGTTAAATGTCATCTTTCTAATTTTCACCATCAGACATAGTTCCTTATACCCTATTACGGCTATAGTACTCTTGACAATAAGCTGTTAGGGCTCATAATGCTGTGTTTGTAGAAGTACTCTACATATGGGGCAACAAAATGGGAGGCCCTCAAGGGAGTCTCCATTTTTTTGCTTTTACAACAAGGCTTAAAAGCCATGAGCTATTGCACGAAAACCTTTCCGATATAGCGGCCTGTTCCGCTGGGGAGTTTTATGATCACCTTACCTGAGTTGTGCCACACGTAGGGATTTCATGCAATGGCGCAACAGAGCATCTTTATTTAAAGATGCAAAACGGGAGGTAATCTTATAATGACACAGGAAACAAAAAAATTCGCAGATTTTAATCTGCGTCCTGAACTTTTGCGTGCTTTGGAACGCAAGGGTTTTGAAACACCAATGCCGGTGCAGGTCTGCGTTCTCGAAGATGAAACGTTGATTGACAGCGACATTATGGTTCAAGCAAGGACAGGATCAGGCAAGACACTCGCATTCGCACTACCACTTATCAATTCTATGGACTCCAAACTTAAGGAACCCCAAATCATAGTGCTTTCTCCAACTCGTGAGCTTGCACAACAAACTGCACGGGAATTCGCATGGATAGGTTCAGAGTGCGGCGTAAGGGTGGCGACACTTGTAGGCGGACTGGATATGGAACGCCAAATTAGATCGCTCAGAGACGGCGCAAATGTTGTCGTAGGAACACCTGGAAGAATCCTTGACCATGTTCGCAGGGGAACTTTTAAGACTTCTTCTATTAAAAGCATCGTTCTGGATGAAGGAGACCACATGCTTGACATGGGTTTCCATGATGAGATGGAAGCTATACTTAAGTCGATGGACAGTGTCGAACGGACGTGGCTTTTTTCAGCCACAATACCGCCAGAAGTAATGAACCTTGCAAGGCAGTACTTGAATGCACCCAAGAAGATTTCGCTGGTATCAGACATCACATCTCACGAAGACATTACTCAAAAAGCATATATAATACCGTCTCGTAAAAGGTTTGAGGGACTGACAAACGTGCTCATTTGGGAAGCCCCCAGCAGGGCTCTCTTATTTTGCGGAACAAGAGCTGAAACACAAGATATAGCTGATAAACTTTGCGATATCGGCTTCAAGGCCACACCAATACACGGAGATATGAGTCAGAGGGAAAGAAATACCGCTCTGGGTGCGCTTCGTGGGGGACGTGTATCGATCCTTGTTGCAACTGATGTCGCAGCAAGAGGCCTAGACATCGACGCTGTTAGCCACGTCATCCAGTACGGACTGCCACAGAACCTTGAGTCTTTCGTACACAGAAGTGGAAGAACCGGTCGCGCCGGTCACGAAGGAAGCAATAGACTTCTACTTACAGCCAGAGAAGCAAAACAGTTTAAATTTATGGTTTCGAACGTAGGTTCAAAGATGAAAATGGAGTGGATACCTGCTCCTGATGCACTGGAAATAGAAGGCCAGGCAAGGATACGTTTTGAAAAAACACTTATTGAACATGCTCTTGAATCAGGTGAATATCAGCCATGGGCAGAGAGTCTGCTCAAGAGTGAAGAAGCCCTTATGCTCGTATCTGGATTGCTCGCTAAAGCATACGGTGATCAACCGTCAGGATATTCAATAAAAACCGACGTAGAAGCTGAGATGAACAGAGAGAAATCAAGGGGCGACAAAGGCCGTCCGGAAACCTCCGGTTTCAAAAGCAGATCGACAGAAGCAAGAAAAGACAGCACAGCAAGACCCAGCATGGGCGGTGGCGTAATTGTCAACTTTGCTCAGGGTCGTTCAGAAGGTTGGGAAGTCGGAGCACTTTTGGGGCTTATGTGCCGCTGTATTGGCGTCGGAAGAGAAGACGTAGGTAATATAAAACTTCGCGAAGACAGCGCGGCTGTTGAGCTTTCTGCAAAGGGAGCGGTTCTATTTGAATCAAGAAAAGAACGACTGATTCAAGAAGGGCTCGAAGTCTCCTCTGTTAGAAATATTGAATCAAGGTCCTCAGAGCACAGAGAGGGAAGCAAACCGAGAACAGATACAAGATCCTCATATCGTGACCGCAGACCGTCTGGGGGCAGGGAAAGAGACACAGATCGACCGAAGAGGCGACGCGTTACAAAATAAACGATTTTACTGGAGATTAGATATCAAGCTGCCCGTAAAAAACTCTTCTTTTGAGTTCTTGACGGGCTGTTTTTATTTTGATGTGCTATACTTTTAAATCATGATTTCTAATTCAAAAAAATTCTTATTTATCTCAATAGGGGAGGCATTATAATGATACAAAACATAGCACTGGTAGGCTGCGGAAACGTTGGCACTGCCCTTCTTGAGATCCTAAACGAAAAACGTACTGAACTATCTGAGAAACACGGATTTATTTTCAGAGTTACACTGATCTCGGATCTTATGAAAGGAACTGTCCTCGATCCAGAGGGTCTTGACCTAAATCAAATCGTAATAGATCTTAAAGAGGGCAAAAATCTCGACTCTTTTCCAAAAGGACAGGGCTCTTTTGGGGAACTTCTCGCGAAGTCCAGAACTACTATGATGGCGGAAGCAACTCCTACTAATCTAAAGACAGGGGAACCGGGCATTACCCATATACGGGCCGCTTTGTCGAGAGGTATACACGTTACAACGACAAACAAAGGACCTGTCGCACTAGCCTTTGATGAACTTGCCACCCTAGCAAAGAGCTGCGGTGCAAAATTCAGATACGAAGGAGTCGTAATGAGTGGAACACCGCTACTGCACATGCTACAGTATGGTATGGCAGGATGCACAGTACTTAAGCTCGAAGGTATATTAAATGGCACAACAAACTTTATTCTATCAAAAATGGGTGAAACCGGAGTCTCATATGCAGAAGCACTTGAAGAGGCTGCATCACTGGGTTATGCGGAAGCTGACCCTACAGGAGATGTCGAAGGCTGGGATGCTGCGGCAAAAGTTTCTATTCTGGCAAAATTATTATTCGGAAAGAATATACCTGTCTCAGATATAGATCGCCAGGGAATAACATGCATCACTCCCGAGAAGATCAAGGCGGCTCATGAACATGGCTGTACTGTAAAACTTATTGCGGGTATCAACGCCACCAATGGTGAATTTTACACGTATGTTACACCAAAAGAGATCTCTCTTTCTCACCCTCTTGCCTCTATAAACGGTCCAACTAACGCAGTTTCAATCCTAACTGACAATCTAGGTGAGGTAACTCTTATTGGGCCGGGAGCAGGTAGGATAGAGACAGGACAGGCTCTTTTAACAGATCTTATAGCTATGCGCAAGAATTAAACAAGACCTGAAAACTATCTCCTCTTTTAACAAAGGCAAGTAATAGACAAAGATATAGGGGCAGATAGTGCTAATTTGGCAACTTATAGCGATGCAAAAAAGAAAAATATTAACAAAATAGGCTTAGTTGACAATATTTAACTCCCGACATATGATTTACTTGAAGTAAATATTTCGGTAGGTACGGCTACCACAGGGATATGGATTCCAACACTAAGTGGTGGAAACACTATGAGAGGGTCAGTAGTCCATGTCGGAGCAAAGCTTGAACTAACGTAGTTTAATGTCAGTTTTAACTGCGTGCTGTGATGCTGGGGCTTGCACGATGGTAAATCAACTTTTTTGACGTCTGACTAAATATGCGTTAGATTTTGAATTATTGACGCATTAATTTAAAGGAAGACATTGCCATTGTTCAAACAATGGCAATGTCTTCTGTTGTGCCATATGCAAAATTAAAAAGAGGTATAGGCCAATGAAGAAAATAAGCAAAAAAATGACCGCGGCAGAGGTTGCGGTAATTTTGACAAAACCTGATAACACAGACAGAAGATTTTATGAAACTTCATTAAAAGAATCAAATGAAGTTTTAGAAGAATTAAATACATCTTTTCAGGGCCTCAACGATGATATGGTCGAGGAGATGCGCGACCTTTACGGCGCAAATGTAGTTTCACACGGTAAAGACATGGTTCTGATAAAACGGATTTTTGAAGCCTTTGTTAATCCATTTACTGCAATTCTGTTTATCCTTGCTGTTGTTTCCTTTGTCACTGATGTGCTCCTAGCTGAACCGGGCGACAAAAACCCGGTAACAGTTATCATCATACTTACAATGGTCATGATCAGCGGGCTTCTCCGTTTCATCCAAGAGACCCGTAGCGGCAACGCAGCAGAACGTTTAAGTAAGATGGTCAGAACTACTACGGCCGTAGAGCGGCAAGAAAATGGACGGGAAGAGATACTTCTCGAAGATGTTGTCGTTGGAGATATTGTCTACCTAGCGGCAGGAGATATAGTTCCAGCTGATGTGCGTATCCTCAGAGCTAAAGACTTGTTTGTAAGCCAGTCCACTCTGACAGGCGAAAGCGAACCTGTTGAGAAAATGGCGAACGTTGTGGAACAAGACGAATATGATACATTAACGGAATATCACAACCTTGCCTTTATGGGTACGACCGTCATCAGTGGTTCGTCAACCTGCGTTGTTGTTGCTACTGGCGATGATACATTCTTTGGTGCTATAGCAAAAGGACTGTCAACGAAACCTGTTCAGACAAACTTTGAAAAAGGTGTCAACTCTGTCTCCTGGATATTAATTCGCTTTATGCTCGTCATGGTGCCTGTAGTGCTATTTATCAACGGCTTCTCAAAAGGTGATTGGCTGGAAGCCTTTCTCTTTGCTATTTCCGTCGCGGTAGGATTGACTCCCGAAATGCTGCCTATGATCGTCACCACGTGCCTTGCAAAGGGCGCAGTGGCTATGTCAAAGGAAAAAACTATTATCAAAAATCTCAATGCCATTCAAAACCTTGGCTCCATGAATGTTCTCTGTACAGACAAAACTGGCACGTTAACGCTCGACAAGGTCGTACTTGAGTATCATCTGAATCTGCATGGCAATACTGATGTTAGAGTGCTCCGACACGCTTTTTTGAACAGTTATTACCAGACCGGACTTAAAAACCTGATAGATAATTCAATTATTGG
>JAAYEY010000136.1 GCA_012728505.1 Synergistaceae bacterium
AGTGGTAGTTATATTGATATATCATGCCTTATGTAATAAGTTAAAGCTATCTTTCAAAAAAACATCAAGTTTTTCCGCAAATTTAGAGTCCTTTGAGAAAGTCGAGGGATTAGCGACCAGAAACTCTGCATCTTCCTTTGCATATTTTAGCAACTCACTGTCTCTAAAGATATCGGCGACCTTGAACCCAGCGACCCCATGCTGTTTCAAACCACTTATCTTGCCAGGGCCTCTCAAAAGAAAATCAGCCTCGGCAATTTTAAAACCGTCATCTGTCTTCAGCATTATCTTGAGCCTTTCGGCAATATCATCCTCAATTTTATTTACAAGCAGTAGACAGACGCCCCTTCTGTCCCCCCTGCCGACTCTACCTCTAAGCTGATGCAGCTGCGAGAGGCCATAACGTTCGGGCGATTCTATTACTACCACCGAAGCCTCAGGAACATCGACACCAACCTCAAGGACTGTCGTTCCCACAAGTACCTTTGTAGTTCCGTCCCTGAACTTTTCAAGTTGATTGTTTTTAGCATCTCCTGCCATTTTACCGTGAATAAAACCTATACCTAATGGCCCTAAATGTTTTTTAAGAAAAGTATATCTTTTTTCAACTGAAACTAGCTCATTTGTTATTTCGTCTTCCACCCTCGGACAAATCCAGTAAACTCTACCACCTGCAGTAGATTCATTTATGATAAATTGCAATAAATCCTTGATCTTAGTGAAATCGATTAGCCTAGTCTCAATCTTCTTTCTTCCTTTAGGTCTTTCTCTAAGAAGAGATATATCCATATCGCCAAACAGGCAGACTGAAACTGTTCTTGGAATAGGGGTCGCTGACATCATAAGTAGGTGAGGAGTTTTCCCTTTACTGAGCATTTCTCCTCTTTGCATTACACCAAAGCGCTGCTGTTCATCTATTATGACCGTTCCCAAATCAAAAAACTCCACACCATCCTGGATCAGTGCGTGGGTTCCAACGACAACTCTAGTTTCGCCGGTTCTTATAGATTCTATCAAAGCAACCCGTTCAGACCTACTTTGTCCTCCTTTGAGCAAGGTACATGTTATTCCGACCTTGGATAGAAGTTTTTGTGCCTGAGAGTAAAGCTGTTCTGCAAGGACTTCTGTCGGAGCCATAATCGCTGCTTGGGTGCCTGAATCAGCACCTGCTGCGGCAAGGCCGAGAGCGATAACAGTTTTGCCTGAACCGACATCTCCCTGTAGAAGCCGTGACATGGGATGCCCATTTTCTGTATCTTTAAATATCTCATTAAAAACTGTTTTTTGAGAGGCAGTAAGTTTAAAAGGTAAGTTGTCCATGAATCTTGAGTAGTAACAGCCGTCAGAAGAAATTTTTACCGCTTCACAGCTTCTCCTCAGCCTTTCTTTTCTCAAAACTAAAGCTGTTTGAAGGAAAAGAAATTCCTCATACGCCAATCTTTTGCGAGAAACTTTCCAGTGTTCTTCCGACTCCGGCCAGTGCATACCCCAAAGGGCATCACCTACAGACTGCAAACTCCTTTTTTCTAAGATGCTTTGGGGAAGATAATCCGGTATAAGATGGAGGTAAGTCTCTAGCATTTTACGAATGAACTTCCTGAACCATCTCGCATTTAGACCGGCTGTTGAGGGATAGATCGGCACGATACCGGTAAAGCTTTCAACATCTGATCCATCATTCATCACTTCAAAATCGGGATTTGAAATTTCTATTTTGCCATCACGAAACAAGGGCAACCCGCAAATAGAGATGGATGTCCCTTCTTTTAAAATATTATTAAGACCCTTTCTGTTGAACCATATGAGGGAGACTGCTCCTGTATCGTCTTCGGCTTGGCATGAACAAATATCGATGCCGGTTCTGAAACTTCTTTTGAAGCTAATATTTGTTATAGTTGCAACGGTCACAGAGCTTCGATCTGCCTGCAGTTCAGAAATTTTACATATCTCTCTTCTGTCTGTATATCTTCTTGGAAAAAACCATAAAACATCATTTACGGTAAAAATGTCCATGTTTCCAAAAAGCTTGGCTCTAGCCGGGCCAATGCCTTTAATATTTATAATTGGTTCATAGATATCTACTGCCACGGATGTTTTAGTTATTTGCCTCTTCGTCTAGGTCGCTATCAATTAGTTCCTTTGGATCTACTCCGAGCATTGCATATGCTGCATTAAGATCTCCCTTGTCAACTGATGATACGGTTTCCATCTCTTTTTCCGAGTGATCAGGAATGGGAATCTCCTCAAGAATCGAATTTACCGCCGCAGTAAGGCTGGAGGAAGTTATACTCTTGTTGAGCATGTTGCCAAAGTTCTCAAGAAGACCTCTAAATTCCTGTTCGTATAAATTCCTTACGTTTCTTATCTGGGATACTCCGTTACGGAGGCGATCAGCTTCTTGTGCTGCATCCTTGCATATTGCATCGGCCTTTTCTTTGGACTCTGCAATTATTCTCGACGCCTGCTCCTGAGCGCTTTTAACTTTTTCATCTGCACTTTTTTGCGCCATAAGGAGCGCTTCGTGAAGGATGTCCTTCATTTTTTCATATTCGCTTAGGCTCTCTTCCTTTGCAGCAAGGTCACGTTCCAGATCCTTTGTCCTCTGTGCATACGTCTGAAGAGTCTCCGCAACATTATCAAGAAATTCATCAACTTCAGTCGAATCGTAGCCCCTTAAGCTTTTTTTGAAAGACTGATTAACCACATCGAGAGATGTCAAAAGCTCGACCATTCACTCCACCATCCTTTTCCTTTTTCATTTTCATTAAAAATTATAAATGCTGTACAGCTGTATATTCCACCAATAATTATACAACTCAACTCTCCCGCCTGTTAAAGTTCGAACGCTGTAATCTTTAAGTCACTGGTTGGCTCAGTGGCATACGGGAATGACAGTGAGAAGTTAAATTATACAATTTATGTGAAGTATTTGTTCTAAACATTATTAACAATAGCTATTCGGGCCTGGCTCCAAATATCCCAGTACCTACTCTTACAATGGTACTTCCTTCTTCAATAGCAATTTCATAGTCTGTACTCATTCCCATAGATAGCTCTTTTAGGGAAAGACCGGAGACTGAGCTTAATTGATCTCTAAGTATGCGTAAACCTTCGAAAGATTTTCTTATTTCAACCTCATCCTCGATATTAGGCCCGATCGTCATTAGTCCTTCAACAGACAAACGGGGACAATACTGCATGACCATTTCCAAAAGGTGAGCTGCTTCCTGAGGCACTGCTCCGTTTTTTGTCAGTTCGCCGGACATGTTTATCTCAAGGTAAACAGGATATTCACTTTTATCAGTTTCGGCAAGTATCCTGTCAAGCATTCGCGCTAAATTTAGTGAGTCAACCGTCTCTATCAAATCAAACACTTCAAGCGCTTTTCTAGCTTTGTTCCTCTGAAGGTGTCCTATCAGATGCCAAGGGGTCTTTTCTTCAGAAAACCAGTTCAATCTTTTATCCGCTGCCTCTTGGACTTTATTCTCTCCAAGAATGTCCACTTTTGCTGCAGCAGATAGCATATCTGCAACGGGATGAGTTTTAGATACTCCCATTAGCCTTATCTCTGAGATATCGCGGTTGCTCCGTTTTGCTGCGGACTTGATTTTATCGCGGATCTCTCTTATGTTTTCTGCGATGAAATCTACCAAAGCTGGATCCTCCCTTCTCTGGCTGTAGATGCGTCTTCTACAATCGCATCTCCTACAGAGACTCCTTCAGTAATTATGAACATGTTATTGGCAACATTTTTACCTTTTACAGGAGTAAAGACCACCCTTGCACCTCTGACCAAGTATATCCCCGGTTTCCCCTCTTGCTCAGTAACCGAAGAGCGGGGTACTAAAGCTCCTTCTGTCCTGCCTGCCTCGATTATTAAAGTATACTTCCTTGATAGTAAGGTTTCTGGTTGAAACCATGGCAGTGTAATGTAAAATTTTATTTTTTTTCCTGTCTTGTTGGTAACTCTTATTTCTGCAGCAGAAACTGTATCGACTCCGTCCATTTTTACTCTCAGTTTATTATTTTTAACCTGCTCCGCCATATTACCTACAATCGCAGAGTAGCCAACAAATCTGAGTTCCTGTGGCTGTTCTATCAGTTTTCCTATAGGCTGACCTTTTCCCACAAGAAGGCCATCTTTTAAACGAGCCAGCGGTCTGGGGTTAGGGAGCGGTTGAAATCCGGGCCAAAGCTCAGAGTAACGCCAGGTCTGCTCAGTTCCATCAAGTGCCGCAATAAAATATCCTTGTTGGTAAGCTTTGACATCAAATGATTTGTTCCCGGATGTGATTCTGGCAATTACAGATCCTCTTGCAACTCGCACAGGCCCAGTTCCCTGTGGATAGGCTACTATCCCCTCGGAAGATGCCTGTATAAGTACTTCTTTCCACAGGAGGACACCTCGAACTTCTACAAGCTCTACATCTATCCCCGGTATAGCCCACGTTATGTCTGGATGAAGATATTCGTACCTATCAAAATAGAGTTTAAAAGCCCAGATCCATACAATAATGACTAGAAATACCATGAGCCAGTACAACGGTCTGAATTTCCTTGATCCTTCCGGCTCGAAACGTCTTACCATCGTCTACCTCATCTGTCACTCAGTAAAAAGCAGAGGGATTTCCTCTAGATCGTCCATTACTTTCCACGCCCCTGCACTCTTTAATGCCAACTTATCAAAATTTCCTGTGGTCATGCCTATGCCACAGCTACCTGCAGCTAATGAAGTCATCATATCTATGTCCGTGTCTCCGACATATATTCCGTTGAAGGGTGGAACTCCAAGAGTTTCGAAACCTTTCAGAAGAGAATCGGGCTTAGGTTTGGCATGCTCAACATCTTCCAGACCAACAACCACATCGAGCATCGGATTCAAACCCATAAATTCAACAGGTCTTTTCGCAAAACGCCGATTTGAAACGACTCCAACTTTTACTCCCAGAGAACGCAACCTTTTAAGAGTCTCCAATGTGTTGGGAAAAAACCTTAGTCTGGACTGCTCTTCTTCTCTGTAATTGGCTCTGTAGTAATCTATCCAATCCTGACGGAAATCACCCCAGAACATACGCCAGCTGTCTTCTATCGTAAGTCCTATCGCAGCAAGGACTTTCTCTCGTGAGATCTCTTCAAAGTTAAGATGCCGAGCAAGTAAATTGGTGCAGTGGTGTATCGCGTAGCTGCTGTCAACAAGAGTCATATCGAAATCAAAAAGGACAGCCCGGATTTTATTATTGCATTGCATCAAATCTGTACCCCCATTACAAAACCTTTAAGATAGTCTGTTTCTGGAACAGCTGCCAAAACAGGGTGGTCGAATGGCTGGTGTATCTCCAGCGCAATCTTACACGAAACATTTGCATCCATTGCCGCTTCATTCAGTGTCGATAAGAGCATATCTCTGGAAAATGAGTGGCTGCAAGAAAGAAATACCAGGTATCCGCCATTCTTCAGACGATTGAATCCTCGAAGAGCAAGCTCTTTGTATCCTCTCTTCGCAGAATCAATTTGTCCTTTGGATGGCGAGAAGGGAGGCGGATCCATTATAACTACATCAAATCTCTCTCTGTCGCTATCCATCTTCCTCATAATATCGAACGCATTCCCGCATATCCAGTCCATTTTTTGAGGAAGTCCGTTGATCTCAAGGTTTTTTCTGGCTATATCTATAGCTGGTTGAGACTGCTCTATTCCAACAACTTCCGATGCTCCGGCAGCAAGGGCGTGGAGTCCAAAATGTCCCTGATAGCTGAAGCAGTCGAGTACCCTTGCGTCCTTAAAAAGAGGAGCTATCATTCGTGGAATGTTTTTGACATCGAGATACGCTCCGGTCTTTTGCCCTTTTTCAATATCTATAAGTTCGTAGATAGACCCCATTTTAATTTTAAGGGGCTCAGCTGGTATCTCTCCCAGTAGAGCTCTGACTTCTTTCGGTATACCCTCTTTTTCAAGATGTTTAGTTTCGTTACGAAGGACTATGGAAGAGAGCTTGCGAACTTTTCTGAAAACAGTTGCAACTTTGTCCAGATGTCTATACCATCCTGCGGCTGATACTTGAAGAGATAAAACATCGCCGTAGAGATCAGCAACTATTCCCGGCAGGCCATCGGCTTCGCCATGCACCCATCTGAATGCTTCCTCTCCCTGGCACCATGTCTTTCGCCAATCGAGAGCCGAAGTAATTCTTTCTCTCAGCAGACCCATCTGATCAGGCCTTTTCGTTCCGTATGACAGTACACGGATAGAAAGAGCGCTCTCGCTCCAAAGCCCCCAGCCCTTGATCGTACCGCCTCTGTCCGTAAACGCGACAAGGTCTCCTGGCGCGCACTTCGGAATTTGCCTGAGGTTGCCTCTGAATATCCAGGGGTGCATTGCTTTGACCCTCTCAAGACCAGATTCATCCAGGATGGCCATTCTTGCAAGTTGTTTATCTGAAGGCACTAGATTTTGCTCCTCTCTATACTGGCAAAGGCATCATGGTTGTGGATGCTCTCGTGGCTTGTTACAGAAAGACTGTACCACATTATTCTGTCATCCCTCTCCATTGCTATTGCAAGTTCACGAACCGAATCCTCCACAAAACGAGGGTTAGCATAAGCCTTTTCAGTAACGGCTTTCTCATCCTCGCGTTTAAGAATGCTGTAAACGGGCGCTGAAGCGCAGGCGTCAGCTATTTCGGCCAGTTCTTCAATCCATACAAAAGTTTTCATCCTGGTCGAAATCTTTATATGTGCTCTTTGATTGTGTGCCCCGTGAACAGAGATCTCTTTTGAGCAGGGGCACAAAGTCTGGACAGGAGCGGTGAGTTCAGTGATGAGATCAAACTTACAGCCCTTTCGCTCTGCAATGAAACGGACATCATACCTCATCCGTCCAAGAGCTCCACTGACCGGAGCTTTTTTTGTAATAAAATAAGGAAAATCGAAATCTACATGAGCTTCATCCGCATCAAGCCTCTCTTGAAGCATGCGAAGTAGATTCTCCATGTTGTGAAATGTCACCTGTTTTTCCTGCTCTGAGAGAACCTCAATAAAACGACTCATGTGCGTCCCCCTGTAATCGCGAGGTAAAAAGACAGAAAGGCTCACTTTTGCGATAGTCTCCTGAACACCGTTAGAGCGATCAAGCACCTGTATCGGCCAGGACAGGCTGTTTATTCCAACCTTGTCTATGGCTATATTCCTCTTATCCTGTTCGCTCTGAACATCACGCACTTTTAGACGTCCTCTCTGCGGCAAGTGACTGAGGAGCTCTCCGTTTCCCAGACACTTACCTCATAAAGCACACAGTTATCGCGATTTAATGGCTTGTCCAGTTTTTTAAATATCCATTTGGCAATATACTCAGCAGTCGGCTGAGGAAGGACTTCATTAATGTAAGAATGGTCAAGTTTTGATAATACAAGCTCTGATACAAACTTTTTGAGCTCGACGAAATCAAACACCATTCCTTCATCGTCCGGTTCTCCTTTGAGAACTACTGCGAGCCTGTACGTGTGCCCATGAAGTTTTTCACATTTCCCATGATAGTTTACAAGATTGTGGGCGGCGTCAAATTTAAAATCCTTTCGAAGAAACATCGTTCACACACCTTTCAAATCATCAGAAACCTTCTGGTAGATTGTACCACTGCTTTAATAGATGATATACTCTATCAAACAAAAAGGGGGCATATAAATTGAAATTATCAGGCATTTTTGCACCAGTCCCGACACCATTTTTAGCAGACGGTTCTCTTGACACAGAGTCATGGCGAATAAATCTCAGGATATGGAATGATTCTGCACTGGACGGTATCGTCATATGCGGATCCAATGGAGAGATGCCTTTTACAACAGTTGCAGAGCGCATTCTTTTGACAGAAATAGCCGCTGAAGAAACTGGTGGAAATCTAAAACTTATGGCGGGCGCACATTTTCCTTCCACTCGAGAGACTATAGCATGCGCAAAAGCACTCGCATCGGCTGGAGCTGGCTCTCTTTTATTGCTTCCACCGCACTATTTCAAAGGAAATCAGACGGCAATCCTTAATTACTTCATAGAAGTGGCTGACAATTCGCCAGTACCTATATTTATATATAACATGCCGGCAAATACTGGTGTTGATATGGAAACAGAAACAATCATATCCGCTTCTCAGCATCCCAATATCAGAGGGATTAAAGATACATCTGGAAATATGACAAAATTAGGATACCTTGCTGCAGCTGCGCCTGAAGATTTTTCCGTCTTTGGTGGTACAGGAAACTGGTTTCTTGCGGCTCTTGTAATGGGTGCCTGCGGAGGCACAATGGCTGCATCAATTCTTTACCCCAACACCTGTCGAAGAATATACACTTCGTTCAATGAAAACAACGTTAAGGATGCGATGGAACTGCAGGCCAAGCTCCTACCCGTAAGCGATGCTCTAACACGAAGGTTTGGAGTTCCCGGGCTTAAAGCGGCCCTTGACAGTAAAGGAATGAGAGGCGGGCCTTGTAGATTGCCGCTGCTCCCTGTATCAGAAGAGGTCAAAAAAGAGATAATGGGTATTTTAGACAACTCCGGTCTCGATAAATATGAAACTTGGAGAAAGTAAACATTTTAAAGGAGGAAGTTTGATGGAGAATAAGAAAGTTCTTACCTTGCTTCTGGGAAGTCCCAGAATAGGCGGCAACACGGAAAATCTTGCTGACGCGCTTGCTGAAGGCGCTTCTGAGAAAGGCTATGAGATTAAAAAAGTTCACCTTGCAGCATTGACTCTGAAGGGGTGTACTGATTGTAGAAAATGTTGGAGTACAGGCAAACCTTGTATCCTAAATGATGACATGGATCAGGTCTATCCTGAGATAGAGGATGCTTCAGTTATCGCATTTGTTTCACCCCTATATTTTTACTCATGGTCTTCACAGATCAAGCCTGTATGGGACAGACTTATCCCCTACTACATGCCAGGAGCTCTCCGCACGACCCCTTCCAAAAAAGCAATACTCCTAGCTGCCGCAGGCGATAAAGAGGATTTTGCTTTTGATGGTCTGCGTGCATCTTTCAAACTTACGGCAAATTTCCTCGGTTGGAAAATACTCGGGGAAGTATGCGCTCCAGACCTTTACTTTAAAGGAGACATAGAGACAAAAGGCACGAAATGGATTGAAGAGGCAAAAAAGCTAGGCCTTTCTCTTTAA
>JAAYEY010000137.1 GCA_012728505.1 Synergistaceae bacterium
CGGAACATCCAACCCTCGAGGGCTCCCGCAAGGACAATTACCCCAAGAAGAGCTGAAACGACGAGGATAAAGAGTTCGTGCGGCACTACATCCACCAGCAAAAGCATTGGATTATATACAAACATGTACGGCATAAGATAAGAAGTCAGCGCTATCTTGGTTGCCGTAAAACCAGTCTTCGCCGGACTCGCTCCTGCAATTCCCGCCCCGGTAAAAGCAGCAAGGCAGACAGGTGGAGTTAGGTCTGCCATGATACCGAAGTAAAAAACAAAGAGGTGAGCCGAGAGAGGAAGTACATTCATGCCGATAAGCGCAGGAGCTATGATCGTACTGCAGACAATGTAGTTCGCTGTTGTGGGAAGCCCCATGCCGAGCACTAAGCAGGCTACCATGGACATAATAAGGGTGAGAACCAAGTTTCCTCCCGAAATATCTATTATGTTGTTGGAGATCGTCAGCCCAAGCGATGTTAGGGAAGATGTTCCCACTATGAACCCAACCAGCGCACATGCAAGAGCAACTCCCAAGGCTCCTCTAGCTCCTTCTTCCAGAGCTTTTATAATGTCGCGAATGCTCATCCTGGTCTTTTGTTTGAATGAGCTCACGATCAGTACTGAGACTACACCAATAAATCCGGCGCGCAGCGGCGTATACTTCATCAAAAGAGTTGCAACGATTACGATGACTGGGATTAGAAGATGACCATCAGTCCTCATTACATCTCTAAGTACGGGGAGCTGATCCTTTGGAAGTCCTTTAAGATCCTTCTTTTTCGCACGGACATGGACGTTCGCAAAAATAGCGGTGTAATAAACCATAGCCGGTATTATTGCTGCAGCGGCTATCGAAAGGTATGAAATGCCAAGAAATTCACTCATTATGAACGCGCCTGCTCCCATTATCGGAGGCATAAGCTGACCTCCCGTTGAAGCGCATGCTTCTACAGCACCGGCATAATGAGGCGCGTATCCAACTTTTTTCATAAGAGGGATGGTGAAAGTTCCCGTCGTAGCAACGTTGGCGACAGAAGAACCGTTTATAGTCCCAAGAAGACCGGATGCTACGACAGCTACCTTCGCTGGGCCTCCCGGCTTTCCACCTGCAACGGCAAGCGCGAGCTCATTGAAGAACCTAGCCCCTCCGCTCTGTGATAGGAACGCTCCGAATATTATGAAGACAATGACGAATGTGGCAGATACTCCAAGAGCCAATCCAAATATGCCTTCAGGTGTGAGATACATATGCTGGATGATCCTGCTTACTGTATAACCTCTTATCTCGAATATTCCCGGAGCGTAACCTCCAAAGTAGCAATATGCAAGAAATGCCAAGCTCATACATGGAAGGACGTTGCCAACCACCCTTCGTCCTGCTTCCAGAACAAGAATTATCGCAGCAATGCCAAGCCATATTTCATATGGTAGAGGTTCCGCGCCACGGCGGGCGATTTCGTTGAAAAAGAAGATTATATATCCAATAACTCCTCCCGCTAAGACCGCAAGTATCCAGTCGTAGATCGGAGTTGATGTTTTCGATCCGCCCCTTCTTGCCGGAAACAATATATACACAGCAACAATGGCAAAGGTAAGATGTACAGCTCTTTGTATAGTGATCGGCATCGTTGCGATCCCGGCCGTATAGAGGTGAAAAAGAGACATAGAGCAAAGCCATGCGGTGATGAACTTGCCCTGAATACCGGTCAGCCTTCTGTAGCGGCTTTCAGCATCATATTTTTCTATTAAATCGGTTACCTGCGATTCATCAATGGCTACTTCGTCAATGATACTACGCTTCGTGCCACTGTTTTTGTTGATTTCATCACTCATAAAAGACTGCCTCCTGCTGGAAAATACTGTGGGGGCAGAAAAATGCCCCCACTTTTAAACGAGACTATATGTTTGCTTATTTAACAGCGCCGATCTCCTTATAATACTTCATTGCGCCTTTGTGGAGGGGGACCTGTATATACTTTAGGTTCTCTGGTGACATTGATGCAAGTCTTGTCGAAATGTTTAGTATGTCCTTTTTGTGCTCATAGAGAGCTTTTGTCATTTTGTATGCGTCGTCATCGTTAAGTTTGTCAGTGGTGATAAGAACGTTCCAGCTTGCTAAAGCCTTAACCGGCTTCGTCTGGTTCCTGTATGTGTTTGCAGGAATATCAAAGGGAAGGTAATAGGGAAGTTCTTTGCCAAGCTTGGCAATTATATCCGCAGGGATATCACGGAATTCAGCCGTACCGAGGGTCGTGATTTCAACAACTCCAGCGATTCCAAGAGCTCCGACTGTAAGCGCGGCATCAATGTTCTTGTCAGCAAATGCACCTGCAGTGTCAGAAAGTCCAAGGTTTTCCGGTCTGATATCTTTGTCCGGGTCAAGTCCTGCTACCTTGAGGAGTGTGCGTACCGTTACTTCTGTACCGCTTCCAACTGCTCCGACTGATACCCTTTTACCCTTAAGGTCGGCAATCGTCTTAATGTTGCTTCCCTTTGCGACGAGAAAATGGATCGGCTCGGCATAGAGAGGGACAAGACCACGGAGGTCTTTCATCGGTTTACCTTCAAATGTGCCTTTGCCTTCATAAGCAAAGAAGTAGAGACCATCTGCGAAAATTACTTCTGTTTCACCCTTGCCAAGGAGAGCAAGGTTCTGCGCTGTACCACCTGTGGACTGAGCATTTGCTTTCATCCCAGGGATAGCATCGCTCCAAACTTTGGCCATTCCTGCACCTACAGGATAATAAGTACCGCCTGTTGAACCAGTACCAATGTTAATAAACGTTGCTGCTGACGCTGCACCGGCGAATACAAGTACCATCGCCGCTACAATAAAGAATCTGGCTGTCTTTGTCAATCAAAAGCACCTCCATAAAATTTTTCCGTGGTTCCGGGCAAAATGATATTATAAATAAGATTTTTCTTTCCCCAAAACTACAGCCACGTAATTCTATCAAATATACACAAGAAAGACAACGGCAAATATTACTATTTCACGTGTTTCAGTGGTACGGACCAATGAAAACAATCTTACCCAAAGTTAATTAGAGTTTTTCTTTACGATAAGTCCCATAATAGTTGCACATTAGAAATATTAGATTGAAATAACCACATTGTACCATTGACGACTTTTGATATCTTTTTGAAAAAAAAATTAACTTTAGCCAAACAAATAGCTATCGTTTGATACTATTATATATTACCGGCTCGAATCAATTTTATCGTTTCGTCCGGGCCTGATACATATAGATTACCTCCATGGCAATCAGCAAGTACAACCAAAGGCATTTCTCTGATATCGAGCCTTAATACAGCCTCTGGTCCCAGTTCTTCGAATGCCACTTTCTCTATAGATACGACGGAACGGGATAAAAGTACCGCAATACCTCCGGTAGCCCCAAAATATACTGCACAATGCTTAATCATCGCGGCAAGAACTTCTGGGCTCCTTTTCCCTTTTCCAATCATCCCGCGCAGGCCTCTTTCAAGCAGAAAAGGAGTATAGGAATCCATCCTGCCGCTGGTCGTGGGACCGATAGAGCCTATAACTTCACCCTGTGGCGTAGGTGCAGGCCCTGCATAGAAAATTATCTCGTTTTTTATAGGGAAAGGCTCTCCTTCACCGGCGGTTATCATTTCAACAATTTTTTTGTGGGCTGCATCGCGTGCGATAAGAATACTGCCGGAAAGGGAGACTATGTCTCCTGCCTTGAGTTCAAATACATCTTTCTCATTCAATGGCGTATTTAGATGCTTAACCATTGAAAGGCCTCCCCTCTATCTTTCCTTCGGCATGTCTGAGGACATGGCAGCAAATATTTATCGCAACAGGCATGCCGGCTATGTGCGTGGGCAGCGTCTCTATGTGGACATCAAGCGCTGTTGTTACGCCTCCATATCCTCCTGCTCCGATTCCAAGCTCGTTTACTTTTTTCAAGATTTCATATTCCAGTTTCGCATATTCAGGCAAGTGGTGCCTCACTCCTTCAGGCTTAATGAGAGCACGCTTTGCTGCTAAGGCTACAGTTTCAAAATTACCGCCTATACCTATTCCCAGAACTATTGGAGGGCATGGGTTCGGTCCTGCTATCTTTACCGTTTCTAATACAGATCTGATAACACCCTCAGCCCCGTCTGCCGGCCTCAGCATGTATATCCTGCTCATATTCTCGCTTCCCATACCCTTGGGGCTCACTGTAATAGTGATATCTCTACCCGCAGTAATTCTCCAGTGTATGACCGCAGGTGTGTTGTCCGAGGTGTTCACTCTGTTGAACAGCGGGTCTATCACTACCGATTTACGAAGGCAGCCATCTTTATAGGCCCTTCTAACTCCCTCATTGATCGCATATTCGATGCCTCCGCCTCTGACGTAGAGGTCCTGTCCTACCTCTACAAAGATTACGGCCAGCCCGCAATCCTGGCATAGTGGCATATTTTTCTTTTCAGCCAGTTCTATGTTTACTAAAATATCTGATAGTGCACTTTTTGCAAGAGGCATCTTTTCCATAACCTGCGCAGACTGGATGGTTTTTTTAACGCCTTCCGGCAGAATCATGTTTGCCTTGAGAGACAAGGAATATACAAGTTCTGTGATTTCCGAAGCCTCTATCGAATATCTTGTGGACATCTTGCTCCTCCTTTTTGCTGCATAAATACAAACAGCCACATCCGTGCTCCCCTTCTCTCACAAACTTTTAGCCCATATTTGGCTAAAAATCTAAAAGCAAAAAGATAGGGAACACAACAAATTTACTATTAAAAATTTATTATATTATACGACGTTTTCGCAGGCCAAAATAGAGGTGGGTGACAGCAGCAAGGTTAATTACAACCATCACTGCCAGGCTCACCTGGTAACCCTTTGCTGAAAAGTGTCCGTTGATGACAGGATAGAAATTGAGAATGACGCCTATAAACCATTGGAATACGAAGGACGTGAAAAATATCATAAAATTTAGCAAAGAAAGGACTCTACCTGCTTCGTTGCTCGCGTACAATTTTTGGATAAGAGGAAAGGATATCATCGTCATTGTCGAAAGGAACATGACTATCCCCCACAAGGGAGCGGAGTGCCTGCCGTTCTCAAAAGCTATGAAACCAAGAACTATAGTAAGGAAAAGACCTGAGTAAAAATACATTCTCTCCCATGATAGCCAACCTTTTCTTTTAAAAAGATCTGCCAGAATGCCATTCAGGAAATACCCTGCTGCGGCGCCAGTAAAAGCGTACATCATATATGTGCCGGTTTCAGCATCCCCCATCAAAGCCACATCCCTCATCCACGGCCCGACCCAAAGGTAGAGAAAAGCGAACATCACGCTTTGGGCGGCGACAACGACAGGAGCAACGAACCAAAATCTTGAGTCCATAAGATAAGAGAGCATCTGAGTAAGCTGTTTGGCAAGTGTAATTTTTTTAGTGGAGTGATCGTCTGCATCTTTGGGTGATATGAACCATATTGAAAGAGATGCCAAAAGGGTCAATGCTCCAAGGAATATAAATACAAGCCGCCACGAAATGATGCTTATTGCAAAACCTATTGGTTTAGTGGCTACCATTCCTCCAATGCCTCCCGTAAGGCACTCCATGCTGTAGACGAGAGGAAGCCTTTCGGAGGGAATCCACTCTGAATAAGCTTTGAATGCTGCCATAAGACACCCAGAAAGACCTATTCCTGTAAGGGCTCTGGATATAATTAGGTGCCCTACATTCTGTGAAAGCGCAAATACCGCCGCGCCCGCGACGGCAAATAACATAAACGGGGCAAGTGTTCTTCTGGCACCGTAACGGTCAAGCAGAACACCCAACGGGAACTGTGCTACTCCGAAAGATATAAGATAAACAGATGACATAAAACCAAGATCAGCCGGAGAAAGAGAAAATGTATTGACCAGGACGGGCGACATAATCGCGTTAGCGCTGCCTAAAAGGATTGACATAAAATAACCAAAACCGAATGGTATAAAAAGTCTAAAAAACAGAGGAGAAAGCAATGA
>JAAYEY010000015.1 GCA_012728505.1 Synergistaceae bacterium
CTTGCGGCTCGCCCTGAAAATCCTCCGTGCTTTAGTTCCCATTGAATAGCCCCTAGAATCAGATCTTTTTCCGGCACATTAACTTTATATTCTTTGGCAAGGGTTTTGACTATATTGAGATAATCTTCCTGTCCCGGAGAGAAATAACGTATCATCAGCCCGAACCTGTCAACAAGAGACATGCGTTCCTGCATAGTTTCAGATTCATGCATGTCATCAGACTTATCTTCTCTGTCGGACCAAGATTCTTTCATGAGGTGTCGCCTGTTCGATGTTGCGTAGATGAGTATGTTGTCTGGCCTTTTTTCTAGTCCGCCTTCGATAAACGCCTTAAGGTATTTGTACTCTACTTCGAAATGCTCAAAAGAGAGATCATCCATAAAAATCACGAACTTATAATTTCGGTCTTTTATCAGGTCAACTATAGCATTAAGATCTTCTATCTGGTGTTTGTAAACCTCAACCATCCTGAGACCTCTGGGAGCAAATTCGTTGAGCAGAGCTTTTACGGATGAAGATTTTCCTGTTCCGCTCTCGCCATAAAGCAACACATTATTGGCAGGCCTATCTTCGAGGAAGGCAACAGTATTATCGACAAGGGTCTTTTTTTGGGCTTCATATCCGATAAGATTTGAGAGTGTGATATCTTCTGTATGTGTAACAGGGACTATTTCATTTTTTTTACCGTCCCACCTGAAAGCTTTATTAAGTGCGTACTGTCCAACTCCGTGTTCATGATGAAACCTAATTAGTGCCCCGTAGAACTCTTCTGTGTTGATTGCTTTCCTAAGCGTATCCGCAAGCTCTTGTACGATATGTCCGGAAGACCTATGAAAGGCATTATTCTCAAATCCCAATGGTCTGTATTCTCCGTACCTTCCAAAAGCAAGGACTCCAAGGTCGGTATCTATGAGGTTGAGATCATAATTAAAATAAAAACGGATTTGGTCGATGTCCTCTTTTATCAGACGTGATAAAGTCCCACTAAGCTCTCCCCTGCGTTCTTGGGAAAGAGCGAACGGGGTCTCAATATTTGAAAAGAGAGTTGCTATCCAAGACTGCCAGACGTTTCCGACAAGTCCCATTATTTCGGCAGAGCCTGCCATCAAGCAGATAGAGTCACAATACCAGGAAACAGCCTCCTGCTTGTATCCCTCGTCTATCTCTCCCACACTTTTGATCAATCCTGTGATGCATGCAAAGGCCTCATCTTTTTCAAATGCTCTTAAGGCCATTAGCTCTTTTTTCATATACTAATCCTCGTCAGTGTCGGAGGTTCCTGCTTTGTTCTTTAATTTTTTTCGTTCATCTACGTTCAGAATCATTTTGCGTATCCTTACATTAAGGGGTGTCACTTCGACGAGCTCGTCGTCACCTATCCATTCAAGAGCGGTGTCTATATTCATTATCCTTGGCACATCAAGCACCGTTATCATGTCTTTGGTAGCAGATCTGTGGTTGGTTTGCTGTTTGCGTTTGCTTGGGTTGCAGGGCAGATCTTTTCCCCTGGAGCTCTCTCCTATAACCTGGCCGTTGTAAACAGCTTCGCCCGGATTTACGAAGAGGGTACCCCGTTCTTGCAGGTTGTCCAGAGAGTAGCTGGTGGTGGTTCCGCTGTCCATACTCACCAAAGAACCTCTATTTCTTGAGCTTATATCACCCACCCATTCCCCATAACCCACAAACCTTGATGCGAGGATTCCAAGACCTCTGGTGTCTGTAAGAAACTCTCCTCTGTAGCCTATAAGTCCCCTGGTAGGAATCCTGAATGAAAGCCTCAAAACACCGGTCCCACCGTTTTTCATATCCTTGAGTTCTCCCTTGCGCTGGGCAAGTTTTTGAATTACGACCCCCTGGTATGCTTCAGGAACATCTATGATAACCTCTTCCATCGGTTCGAGTAGTTTGCCTTTTGAATCGTATTGAACGATTACCTCCGGCCTTGAGACACATATTTCAGAACCTTCTCTGCGCATCTCTTCGATAAGAATGCCTAGGTGGAGTTCGCCTCTGCCGGAGACCTTTACTCCGTCGGGACGACCAATGTCTTCCATACGAAGCGCGGGGTCGGCCTTTGTTTCACGTTCAATCCTGGCCTTGAGCTGTCTCAGAGTAATAGCGTTACCGTCCCGACCCGCAAAGGGACTCGTATTGACGAGGAAGAACATTGAGACCGTAGGTTCCTCTATATCAAGTGGGTGCAAAGCTTGGCCAGAGAGCTCAGGAGAGCTGATAGTATCTCCAAGATCAATGTTATCGGGCCCTGTGAACCATACTATATCTCCGGCACCTACTGCTTCGACCTCAGTCCTGACAAGTCCATTCGTAACGTAAATGTGTGTGCAAGAAGAAGTATCGGAAGAGACTATTTCCCAGTCTGTCTGATCGTAGTCCTTCCATCTTGTATGAGTCTTTACTATTCTGTCACCCTTGTGCAGTGTCCCCTGAAGTATCCTTCCGCATCCTATGCTTCCAAGATATTCGCTCCACGAGAGTGTGCAAACCTGCATCAAGAAGGGCTTGTCTATCTCTGCCTTCGGCGCGGGAACTCTTTCAATTATCGTACTGAAAAGGTCGTCCATTCCAGGTTTCACCGGACCACCAATTTTGCTTAGTTCGTCTACGAACCATCCCTGAAGACCCGAGCCGTAAAGAACTTTAAAATCACACTGTTCCTCGGTCGCTCCAAGTTCTATGAAAAGATCGAAGGTTTTATCAAGGGCACCTTCAGGATCTGCATTAGGTCTGTCGATCTTGTTCACGATTACGATGGGCTTGAGCCCCAGCCTGAGAGCTCTCATAAGCACATATCTAGTTTGTGGCATTGGTCCTTCGTTCGCATCAACTAAAAGCAGAACAGAATCGACCATCGAAAGGACTCTTTCCACTTCTCCCGAAAAATCGGCATGTCCGGGTGTATCAACGATATTTATCTTGAAGCCGCCCCACTCGACTGTGCAGTGCTTGGCCTTAATAGTTATTCCCCGCTCACGTTCGATGGTGCCTGCGTCCATTACACGCTCTTCGACAACCTGGTTATCCCTGAACAACCTTGAAACTTTAAATATCCCGTCTATCAGGGTCGTCTTGCCATGGTCGATATGGGCGATTATGGCGATATTTCTGATCTTTGATGAATCTTGCATTGTTTTTGTTCCCTTCATCTGCAGATTACCGTATAGGCGGCGCAGATATTTTCAAAATTTAATTAGTAACAACATTTGACAAACGAGAATTATATCACTTCATATAAGAACAAGTCAAAGAAATGCAACCTCATTTAACAGTGGTTGCATTTCTTCTACCTGTTTTAATTTTATATATGAGCCGGTTCTTTTCTGATAAGCCTCAGGTCGGCATAAAGCGCGTAATAGCTTTTCGCCATCAGCTTTTTGTTATTAAAGGTCGATAACTGTTCCTACTCCTGCTTCAGCAGCTTTCTTGGCTATTTCTGCAGCTGCTACTATGTCAAGTGTTGCAAAACCAACGGTCTTCATTATTGTAATCTCATCTTTGCTACGGCGCCCTTCGACTTTACCCAAAATCAGGTCGCCAAGCTCTCCGTCAATTGAATCTGAAGAAAAGAGTCCTTCTTTCATAGGTATAATAAAATCCCCCGCTTCAGAAAGGACTGCTTCACTGTTATCTACAAAAATTCTACCGGCACGACGGAGAAGTTCCTCAGGTATCTCTCTTTTGTCAGGGGTGTATGAACCAACACCGTTTATATGACATCCAGGTTTGATATCATCGTTCTCGAAAACGGGGGTTGCCGAAGTCGTAACTGTTGTAATGATGTCAGCGTCTTTTACAGCTTCTTTCGAAGAAGCTGCCGCGACAAGTTTCACGCCAAAGCGGTCTGCCAACGGCTGGTTTTTTTCAACGAAGGCAGCAGCACGTCCGGAGAGAGCGTCAAATATCCTTATCTCCTCAAGTTTTCTGACCGTCATTAAAGCTTCAAGCTGGGCAGGCCCTTGGCCACCTGTTCCAAAAAGTGCCGCGATTTTGCTCTCCGGGTTTGACAAAAGTTCAGTTGCCGCGCCTGAGATCGCCGCCGTTCTTATCTGCGTCAGAGTTGTACCCTCTATTATGGCTGTGACCAATCCGGTATTGCCGTCTATAAGTGCTACTGTGGCCGGAATGACAGGAAGGCCTTTTTCAGCGTTGCCTGTAAAACAGGAGACAATCTTCACTCCTGCCATGTTAAGCTCTCCTCCAACATAGGCAGGCATAAACATGCACTGCCCCTCTTTTGATTCTGTCTCTATGTTAATGCGCAGAGGAACTACAGCCTTGCCCTTGGTATGCAGAACAAATGCCCTTTTGTCAGCCTCAATAGCATCTCTCATTGTAAAGACAGAAAGTATATCTTTTCTCGATAAAAGTAACATGCGTGATACCCCTTCCTAGTTGCTTCAATCTTTTTGATATCGGAGATATTACCCCATAAGAACCATACCGCTTTATATACTTTTTTGTCAACAATAGTGTGTTTTCTATATTATCGCGCTTTATAATAAAAAAACCACCGTTTTGTCTTTAGCGGTAAAAGGCTATTTTATAAATTGGCATCTTGGTTTAAAAGGATCGGAGACGTCCAAGCACGTCAGGATTTACTAGGTTAGGCGGAACTCTTCCTTCCAGAGCTTCAAGAAGATTTGTTACTGCAAGCCTCGCCATTCCTTCTCTGGCTCCTTTAGTAGCGCTAGCCAAATGGGGCATCATTACAACGTTCTCAAGTCCGAGAAGCGGTTCGTCTAAAGGGATAGGCTCTTTTTCATAAACATCGAGACCTGCCCCGTATATCCATCCTTCAGAGCATGCCCTGAAAAGTGCCTTCTGATCAACTATTGCACCACGAGCTGTATTAATGAGCACAGCATCTTTTTTCATCATCCGAAGTTCATCTTCTCCGATAAGTCCCGTGGTATCTTTAGTCAATGCACAGTTAAGAGAGACAAAGTCACTTCTTTCAAGGAGCTCTCCCAGAGGAACATTTTCGGCGCAAAGTCTATCCTCGTATTCTATTTTACGTGTCCTGCTCGTATATATAATCTTCATTCCAAAAGACAGAGCTCTTTTGGCAACTGCGCGGCCTATCTCGCCAAAACCAACTATCCCAAGGGCTGAGCCAGCGAGGTCTTTGCCGACAAAAAGGCTGGGAGACCAGTGAGTCCATCCCCCGGTCCTCATTATTCTCTCGTTCTCCCTCGCTTTTCTTGCCGTCATAAGCATTAGCATCATGGCCGTATCTGCCGTAGCATCGGTAAGTACTCCGGGGGTATTCGTTACCATTATCCCAAGCTCTGTTGCAGTTTTTATGTCAACACTGTCATATCCTACAGAGTAAAGGCTTGCAACTTTAAGCTTTTCAGCCTTTTCAAAGAAAATCCTGTCCAATTTGACTCCCATTGTTACAATGACCCCATCTACATTTTTTACATCTCTCAAAACAATATCGGGGTCGGGCGCCTCGTCGATACTCCACAGTGTGTAATCAACCTTACCTTTTAGAAGAGACATCCCCGTATCCGGGATAAGCTGGGTTAAAAAAACTTTAGGCAAAGACAATTTAATCATCTCCTTAACAAGTCTATCAAGGCCGCTCCGTAAAGCGCCGCATCTGCCCCGAGATTCGAGACTTCAATATTAAGGTGTTTTCTCAGTGGTAATGGCAGCCACGAGGTTGTCCTTTTTTCGAGTTCCAGTGCTATTCCTTCGGCCTTGCTCATGCCTCCGCTGATTATAATCTTTTCGGGATCAAGTATTGCAATAAGCGAAGCTATTCCTCTGGCCATCGTCTCAAGAGCGTTTGAGATTAAAACATCCGCATTTTTATCATGCCTCATCTGCCAAAGGGATTTAAAATCACCGGGCAAACCTTCTTTCAGGGCCATTCTTTCAATATAGTCGGCCGAAACAAGTGTTTCCAGATGTCCTGCGCTTCCGCATCCACATTTGAGATCTTTGAAGTCAGATATCGAAATATGTCCGGCCTCTCCAGCCATTCCATGAGCTCCTGTGACTAGCCGACCGTTAACAAATATTCCGGAGCCTATACCGGTACCAAGCGTAAGCACGATAAAATCAGAACATCCCTTTGCCACTCCGTAGAATGCCTCCCCAAGTGCAAAGCAGTTGGCATCGTTTTCCATTCCAAGAGACGGTGACATAGTCCTTTTATTGAGGGCTTTTTTGAGATGTTCAAGAAAATTTATATTCTCAAGGCCAGAGAAATTGGGAAGTTTCGTAATAATCTTTCGTGATACGTCCAAAAAACCGGGGACTCCTACTCCTACAAATGATATCTCTTTATTGTGCGAGAGCTCCGCCGTCATGCCAGCTATACAGTCGACAACTTCAGGAAGCTTTCTTCCTGAAGGAGTCTTTCTGTCGATTCTGGAAATTATACGCGAGGAATCTCCATCTATCTGTACAAGGGCTGCGGATATGTTATGTCCTCCAAGATCAACTCCGACATTCAGCATCTTCAGCTAATAACCCACCAGCGCTGCGCAGTCTATGGATGAAGAATACCAGCGCCTTAACTCAAAAATATCCTCCGTCGTGAAAACCATAGTCCGTCCCGATATCCTTTCGCTTCCCGGCACGAGCCCAGCTGCATCTGCTTGCACTGTAGAGTGAAAGGTAAGCTCTGCCTTATAAGGCGCTTCCATTTTCAGTATCGGACTTTTATCCGACGCAGCCGCATCAAGAGCTTTTTTTACAGATTCGGTTATCAGCGCCTCTGTGGATTCCGGGGATTTAATTATCGCAGAGTTTCTGCCAAGTCCCTCCTTGAGAGGGCATATAACCAGCGTGTCACCTAATAGACTCAAAGCTTCAAGGCAGACGGCAGTATCTCCTACAACCAGAGAAACAGGAACATCCAGAGCTCCGCAAAAAAGAGCATTGAGCCCTGTTTCTCCAAGTTTTATCCCGTTGATTTGGAGGCCATATACAACCTTAGAGTGGTATGTGTGGTCAAGAACAGCTTTCTCCGTTCCTGCCATCGCATGGTAGCCGATGAACAGCGCAGCATCGTGTTCTGAAACCCCTTCTACCATACCAAGGATTTTAGGGCTTCCGCTTATAAGACATGCATCCACGGGAAACATCGAAACATCAAGATTTATCATTCGTCCATGTGAGTCGTTCACTGTGACAGACTCAGCTCCCCAACTAAGAGCGGCATTGACGGCAGCCAACGTGTCGTGAAGCTGCATCCTTCGTCCAAATTCGTATTCCGGCTTTCCGAACGTCACCTGCTCTGCTGAGACTATGCCGGTGGAGCCTTCCATGTCAGAGCTTATGTATACCTTCAAATTAGCATGACTCCTTCCACCGTGAAACAAAATCTGGATCCTGGAGCATCAGTCTACCAACACCGACAAAGTCGCATACATCGTCCCTGAGCATTTTATCGGCGGTCACAGCATCTCTTATTCCTCCGGAGCACTCTACTAAGGCAGAAGATCCAATAGAAGATTTTATTCTTTCTGCATAAGGAGCAAAGTAGGCACTGTCTTTTCGATCGACACCAAATCCACAAAGATTCCCAGTAACTCCTATAATGTCCACTCCAAGATTTGCAAGCTCACGTGCAACCGCCACAGTATCATCAGTAGAGAGACCTTTCGCTTTTTCACCGGTGAGGTAGTCGGCAACGCCTAGGCGAACTGATAATGGAATGTCCTTTAGTGACTGTCTTATACCGTCTGTGATTTCATAGAGCAGTCTCGCTCTTTTAGCCTCTGTACCTCCATACTCATCTTCACGCCTGTTGGTCAGCGGGCTCAGAAACTGTCCCAGCAAATAGCCATGGCTCGCATGTATCTGCACACCATCATAACCAGCTATTTCAACCATGCGTACAGCTGCGTTTATAAAATCTTCCGCCGTTTTCTTTATTTCACTCAGCGTCATAACCTCAGGCTTTCGTCCCAGTTTATCCCAGTTATCACCTACAGGAATTCCTGAAGGTGACTGAGGCCTGTACCCCTCCATATCAAAAACAGCGGGGTCTGCGATCTTTGCACCGGCATGGTTTATTTGTACCAGACAAAGCACCCCGCCGTCTTTAAGGATTGTTGATATTGCTGAATGATTCGTTGCCACATCGTCGCTATCAGCAAGAAATTGTGCGGGCCTAGTCCTTCCGCATATATTTATTGCATGGTGTTCTACCATCATGAGAGCAACCCCTGAAGCAGCAAAACGCTTATATATTTCGAGTGATTTTTCAGAAGGTGCTCCGTCCTCCATCGAACTTAAAGAGGCCAGTGGAGCTGAAACTATCCTGTTCGTCAAAAGGTGGTTTTTTATTTCTATAGGTTCAAAGATCATGTTCTTGTCCCCCTTACACGTTGAATCTTATTTCAATGATATCCCCATCTTTGACCAGATATTCTTTGCCTTCCAGCCTAAGGCACCCGGCTTTCCTGCATTCATCAAAAGAACCCCCATATTTTTTGTAATCATCAAAAGCAACAACCTGTGCTCTGATAAATCCTCTTGCCAGATCCGAATGTATAGCACCAGCGGCGTCAACTGCGTTGTCGCCTTCATTAAGAGTCCAGGCTCTGACTTCATCTGGGCCACAGGTGAAGAAACTTATTAATCCCAGTATCCTGTAAGCTTCTTCTATAAGTTTTTCCCTTCCGGGTTCTGTTATGTCTAGGCCTTCAGTAAATGCAGCGGCTTCCTCTTCATCAAGATCAGCAATATCCATTTCAAGACTTCCATAGAGAGTGCAAAGTTTTACTCCCTGTTCATCCGCTTTTTTGTTCAGCTCTGCCCATTTGGGTATCTTTGACATGTCAGACTGAGAATCATCGAGATTGAGAAGAATTACCTCGGGCTTTGATGTCACAAAAGAGAAACCCCTTAAAAGGCGCCATTCCTCAGGTTTCAGTTCCATACTGCGCAGTGGTTTTTCTTCCAAAAGATATTCGAAGCAAAGATC
>JAAYEY010000138.1 GCA_012728505.1 Synergistaceae bacterium
ATGCTGACTAATGCGGACATGAAGTTTGGTTCGATAAAGAACGAAAAGGGAGAAGAGGTCGAGATATCTGAAGAGAGAGCCGTATCTTACCTAAGATCCCGGGACCGAAGCGTAAGAAAAGCTGCTTTTGAATCGCTTTATAAGCCTTACTCCGAAATGAAGAATACTCTCGGAGCCACTTTTGACGGGATGCTCAAAACTTCAAAATTCTACGCTGATGTGCGGAAATATCCCTCGCCCCTTGCAGCAGCACTGGACAGCGACAACATCCCGATTTCTGTATACGACAGATTGGTGGACACTCTTGAATCCAATCTGACACCTCTGCACCGTTATCTTGAGGTAAGAAAGAGGGTGCTCCGGGTGAAAGAGCTGCACATGTATGACCTCTATCCCCCTCTTGTCGAAGACCCTTTCAAGGAGATTTCCTGGACCAACGCGAAAGACATGATGTTCAGGGCTCTGGAGCCACTGGGCGATGAGTATCTATCCATCGTAAAAGAGGGACTTGAAGGCAGATGGGTCGATGTATTCCCAAACAAAGGCAAAAGAAGCGGGGCTTACTCGTGGGGAAGCTACGGCACACACCCATATATAATGATGAATTACACTAATAACCTCAACGATGTTTCAACTCTTGTCCATGAGATGGGACATTCTATGCACAGCTTCTATTCAAAGAAGAAACAGCCTTATCCCACTTCAGATTACTGTATATTCACCGCAGAGGTTGCTTCAACGACGAACGAGGTGCTTTTTCTGAACGATCTTATCTCCGAAACCTCGGCAAAAAAGAAACGGCTTTACTTGCTCAACCGCAGACTTGAAAACATAAGGACAACTGTCTACAGACAGACTATGTTCGCCTCTTTCGAACGTGATGTGCACAGACTAACAGCAGAAGGCGGAGACACAACTCCGGATTCACTTCAAAACCTCTGGTACGACCTTAACAGGAAGTATTACGGCCCGGATGTCGTTATAGACGAACCTCTAAAAATGGAGTGGGCTAGGATACCTCACTTTTACAGCCCCTTTTATGTCTACCAGTACGCGACAGGTTTCTCTGCAGCTACAGCTTTAGCAGCCCAAATTCTTGAAAATGGGGTTTCATCCCGTGAAAGGTACCTGAATTTTCTTTCCATGGGGGGTTCTGATCACCCGATAAATCTGCTCAAAAGTGCAGGGGTTGACATGAGCGACCCGAAACCCGTGGAAAAAGTTGTAAGCGTATTCACAAATACACTAGAAGAAATGGAAAAACTGCTTTAAAGCAGTTAGGAGGAATAATATATGCAGTGGTTTGCGTTTCTTTCATTTGTTTTAGCATCCTGTTATACACCCGGGCCTAATATCATATTTTCTATGAACACCGCCCGTCTTTTCGGTTTCCGGAGGACCGTCCCGCTGATGGTCGGTATGACCACCGGTCTTTTTGCAGTCATGGTACTGAACGCAATGGGAAACATCTTTGTCGGTGCAGTGATACCTCAGATACTTCCCTGGCTCAGAGGCATAGGTGCTATCTATCTCCTCTGGCTTGCCTGGAAGATCGCCTTCCCCAAAGCACCTTCCGCGTCAAAAGGAGAGGACATACAGGAAACAGTTCCGGGAATCAAGGATGGTTTTGCGCTGCAGTTCGTAAACCCCAAGGTCATCCTGTTTGGTTTCACAGCAATGTCTTCATTCATAGCTCCATGGACTGACTCGAAAGTCATGTTTCTTCTCTGCGGACTTTTTCTGACCCTGAACTGTGCCGTAGCATTTGTTATATGGTCTTTGTTCGGAGAGCTCCAAGGTCGTTTCTTCTCTAAACAGGGACGCGCAATCTCTCTTGTCATGGGTGCGCTTTTAGCCTATTGCGCCTTCTCTGTTTCAGGAATTACTAATTTTTTCTAAAGGATTGAGAGACAATAAAAAATATTGAACTGTCTTGGTCAATTAGTTTATAATATTGAGATAAATCTGAAAATCAAAGGGTGTGTTCAGTAAATGTCCTCACAATCAACAAAAATTGTGATAGCTCTTGGAGGAAACGCTCTTCAGGAAGCCGGAAGCCCTCCTACTGCGGAGGCTCAGCTTGCGGTCGTCAAAAAAACCAGCGACTACCTTGCAGATATAAGCTGTAAGGGATACGAAATGGCCATAGTCCATGGTAATGGTCCGCAGGTAGGCAACATTATACTTTCTCAGGAAACAGCAGAAAAGATGAACCCCAAGCTCCCGACGATGCCTTTCGATGTATGCGGAGCGATGAGCCAAGGTTACATTGGATACCAGATACAACAGTCCCTCGGAGAGGCACTCAGAAAGAGAAACCGTAATATTCCGGTTGTAACACTTGTAACTCAGGTAATAGTAGACAAAAATGACAGTGCCTTTCATAACCCCACTAAACCAATAGGATCATTCTACACAGAGGAAGAAGCTAAAAATATCGCTCAAGAAAAAGGATACACAATGAAAGAAGATGCCGGCAGAGGCTGGCGTAGGGTAGTCGCCTCTCCTGATCCTAAGAGGATAGCTGAGATAGATTCTGTCAAACAACTTTGGGATTCCACCATAGTCATAACAGCAGGTGGAGGGGGAATCCCCGTTATCGAAAACCCGGACGGTTCGCTGACCGGTGTTCCGGCAGTCATCGACAAGGATCTAGCTGCACAGAGACTCGCACAGGACGTGGAGGCAGATATCCTCATTATACTGACAGAGGTTAATAAAGTATGCCTGAACTTCAACAAGCCAAACATGAAGGAACTGTCGAAAATAACTGTAGCAGAAGCCATGACTTATGTTGAAGAGGGACACTTTGCTCAGGGAAGCATGTTACCAAAGGTCATGGCGGCAGTCAAGTTTGCGAGCTCTTCCCCCGGCAAAAAAGCCATAATCACTTCTCTATATAAGGCAGTCGAAGCGCTTGAAGGAACCGAAGGCACAGTAATAACTATGTAATAAAGGTCATAATGACCGTTAAAGAACCTTATTTTACAAAAATCACGGCAGATCTGCATCTCGTCAAAACAATCGAGAAGGGTCTGCCGTTTCGCTTTCCCCTCAATAATTCTGCTCTGTTATTTCATGTAGCCTTTATTCTTTTATTCGCTAATATATCCTGGGTTTCTGGATTATTTAACCATTCATCAGACAATATTTTTTAGTTTTACAAAGTAGAATTTTCTTATAAACAGATATTTTTCCAACAAACAATACATTAATGTGATTTAATGATGACACAGAAAACAGATTTCAAAAATAATTTTATTCGGGGAGAAAATGACATGTATGCTAACGAAAAACTTTGGATAGCTAAAGCCGAACAGCCCATTTACCTTCTTCCGAAAATGGCTAACCGTCACGGTCTCATCTCAGGGGCAACGGGCACAGGAAAAACTATAACTCTTAAGGTTATGGCCGAGTCATTCAGCGATCTGGGAGTTCCTGTCTTCCTTTCAGACATAAAAGGCGACCTTGCCGGGATGTGCCGACCGGGGATTGACAGCGAAGGAATGCAAAAGCGCATTCAGCGATTCGGACTTGCGGAAGCCAACTTCACCTATAAAGACTATCCCACACGATTCTGGGACGTTTTCGGTAAAAACGGACACCCAGTAAGAACAACCATTTCGGAGATGGGTCCGCTTCTTCTAGCAAGATTGCTCAACCTCAACGAGACTCAGTCGGGAGTCCTTAATATCGTTTTTCGAGTGGCAGATGACCGTGGACTGCTGCTTCTCGACTTGAAAGATCTCAAGGCCATGCTCAGCTACGTGGCGAACAACGCAAAGGACTTCACAATTGAATACGGAAACGTCGCGTCCGCAAGCGTGGGGGCTATACAGCGCGCACTTCTCTCAATCGAAGATCAGGGCGGAGACCAATTCTTCGGAGAGCCAGCACTTGAAATAACCGACTGGATGAGGACCAGCCATGACGGCAGAGGCTATATTAACATCCTTCACTGCGTCGAACTTTTCCATTCGCCAGCACTCTACTCAACATTCCTCCTGTGGATGCTCTCAGAACTTTTTGAAACTCTCCCCGAAATGGGCGACCTTCAAAAACCGAGGATGGTCTTCTTTTTCGATGAAGCACACCTCCTTTTCAACGAGGCACCGAAAGTACTTCTGCAGAAGATAGAGCAGGTGGTAAGGCTTATCAGGTCAAAGGGAGTGGGCGTATACTTCATCACCCAAAGTCCAAAAGACATACCTGACACAGTGCTTTCACAGCTTGGTAACAGGGTACAGCACGCACTGAGAGCCTATTCGCCCGCAGAACAGAAAGTGGTTAGGGCCGCAGCAGAAACTTTCCGTCCAAACCCCGCCTTCGACACCGTCGAAGCAATCACCCAGCTTGGAATCGGAGAGGCACTGGTATCCTTCCTCGCAGAGGACGGAAGTCCCAGCGTTGTCGAAAGGGCTTTTATCCTGCCCCCGCAGAGCCAGATGGGTATCGTTGACGAGAGTATACGCAGAGAGGTCCTGGCATTGAGTGACATTGGACCAAAGTATGACGTCCTAATTGACAGAGAATCAGCATATGAATACCTCTCGATGAAAATAAAACGGGAACAAGCCGAAAGACAAGAAGAAGAGGACAGAATAAGCCAAAGGAAAGAAGATAAGGAGCGGGCAAAAGAGGAGAGGGAACAGCTCGCCTTTGAAGAAAAGGAACGGATCCGGCAACAGAAGGAATTTGAACGATCTGAGAAGGAAAGGATAAAACAGGAACAATCTACCAGAAAAACCTTCTACGGTGCGACAAAGAACAAATATAAGACTCCGATCGAGCACATGGCCGACACAGCCATGAATACCGTAGGTCGTGAGGTAGGACGCCAGTTTATCCGCGGGATACTCGGAATGCTGACAAAAAAATAAAAAAGCCAAAATATAAAAAAATAATTAAATTCGCACGAGAGCTGCACCAGCGCTCTCGTGCTTTATATTATCCCGAGAAAATTAGCCCAAAGAGGTATAGATATTACTCCCAGGACTGTCGTAGAAGCCACTAGGTCCGCCGCGTAATCTGCGTCCATTTTCATCTCTTTGGCCATGATAAAACAGTTCACCGCTGAAGGCATTGATGACAGCATGACCGCCGTTTTGAGCAATGGTCCGGGAATAGAAAGGGCTGAAAGCACACTCCACATAAGAAGGGGATGGATAAGGAGTTTAATCAAACAGTCCTGCCAAGTATTCTTTATCATGTTGGATATTCTGCTGACCCTTGAGAGGTCAAGCGTACCTCCCAATGCGAGCAGCGCTATCGCAGTTGCCGCACCTCCCATAAGCTTCAAAGTCTCATCGAAAACCAGAGGAAGAGCCTCAAGTCCAGTGAGTGCAAGGCCTACACCCAGGACACATGATATTAAAAGCGGGTTGAGAATAAGCCTCTTAAATATTGCGTTTAGGCCGGAGCGACTTAATTTTCCAGAAAGGGCAACTTCGCCTGACATGATAGATATTATCTGAAATGGTATTGTGCAGACAGCTATGTAAATGGATGCCGTTCCGAGTCCTGTTTCTCCCATGGCAAGCATTATTACAGGAAAACCAAGATATATGTTATTCGCTCTTATTGAGGAAAAAACTGATACCGCTATGCGCCCGCGGTTGCCTTTGTGATACAGAAAGACGGCGCCCGCTGCTGCTATAGCAACCGTTATGATGTAGCATAGAGTCAGACCTATTAGAAAATTTATCTGAACAAAAACTTCTCTCCCTGAAATAAATGTTGTCCGGACAAGGAGAGGGGGGAGTATTACCCAGTAAAGGGTCTTTGTGAGGGTCTTAATATCCCCCTCACTGTAAAATCCCCGCAATCTCAAAAGATTACCGGTTATAATTATGAGCATCAGGGGTAAAACAAGAAGGAAACCAAACATTACCTGCATCCTTTCGCTTAAAGAGAATCTCAACGATTATAACCTCATCGCACTTTTTGGTAAAATCGAAGATAGCTCGGGAATGGATGGGTTAGGAGAGACATATTGAACTACTGCTCACTGCTGAAAAAATATAAAAAAATATTCATCCTCTTTTTTCTCTTAATTATTACTCTGCCTGCCGCGGCTTCTTGGTTAAGCAAGCCTGAGACTATTCCGGAAAAAGGCATGCTTA
>JAAYEY010000139.1 GCA_012728505.1 Synergistaceae bacterium
GATCCGGCAATGGAAGAACTTAAAAATAGAGATTTCGCATACGAAGAAAAGGGGGCTCTCTGGTTCAGATCCACCCTCTTCGGAGACGATAAAGACAGAGTTCTTATAAGGACCAACGGTGTCCCTACTTACTTCACCTCTGATGTTGCATATCTAAAAAACAAATATGACAGGAATTTTGACAAACTTATCTATGTATGGGGCGCTGACCACCATGGATACGTTCCAAGAATAAAGTCTGTCAATAAGGCTTTCGGCCATCCGGACGAGGCTGTCGAAGTTCCTTTGATACAGATGGTAAATCTCCTTAGAGACGGTAAACCTTTTCAGATGTCAAAACGTGCCGGAACGATAATCACACTAAGAGAAATAATGGATGAAGTTGGGGTTGATGCCACTAGGTTTTTCTTTATAATGCGCCGCTCTGACAGCACTCTTGATTTCGATCTCGAGCTTGCTAAAAAAGCGACTTCCGAAAATCCCGTCTTTTACGTTCAGTATGCATATGCAAGGATATGCAGTATATGCCGTGAACTTGAAGAAAGAGGCATAGCTATGCCTGGCATTGAAGAATTCGATGTGTCGCTTATTACAGACCAGAGTGAAATAAATCTTGCAAAGACTATATCAAAGTTTCCTGAAGAAGTTGAGAAGTCAGCAGAGGAGCTTGCACCGCACAGGATAGGGTATTATGCCACGGAGCTTGCCGAAGCTTTTCATTCATTCTATAACTGTCAGCGTATCCTGGGAGTAGATGAACCTGTTATGAAATCACGCATCCTGCTTATGGAATCAACGAAGATAACACTTAAAAACGTGCTCAAGCTGCTGGGAGTTTCTGCTCCCGAAAAAATGTAGCGAGATACCGGAAACCCCTAAGCTTTAGAATAATGAAGACTCCCAGATTGCGATGGGTCATATTTACAGCAGGAGTAACATTCTTGATAGCAGTACTTCTTACCTCTTTTTTTAAAGAGCTTGAAAGGATAGATATCCTTTCCGGTACTTTAGATAAAAGAATGGAGGAACTCGTTGCTGAAGAAAGAAAATCACAGGAGCTAAAGCAGAACATAGAATATTACAGCACTCCGGAGGGCATAGCAAGGCTTGCCAGAGAGCAATTCAATCTTGTTTTGTCCGGGGAAGTTATGTATAAGATCGAAATAACTTCTGAGGATACCTTGCGCTAGTAAGAATTCAGTGATATATTATCCAATTGTATGTCCCTGTCTCTTTATAGAAAAGAGACCAGAGTCCAAAGGGAGGAGGTGAAGTACGTGCGATCTTATGAAATGTTTGTGATTCTTCAGGCAGATCTCGAGGACCATAAATTGGTCTCGGAAGAAATTGCCGAGGTCGTGCGCGGTTTAGGAGCAGAGTTGGAGAAGGTGGATTTATGGGGCAAAAAGCGTCTCGCCTACCACATCGAAAAACAGCTCGAGGGTTTTTACGTTCTCTATACGTTTAAGCTCGACCCCGCACAGGTCAAGGAAATGGAACGTGTCCTTAGCCTAAAACCCCAGGTTATACGCCATATGGTAGTTAACCTGGAGGAGAAGTAACGTTATGGCTCGCGGCTTTAACAGGGTTGTCATCATGGGCAACTTGGCAAGAGATCCTGACGTTAGATTTACTCCAAATAAACAGAAGTTAGCTCGGATAACTGTCGCTATTGGCCGTCAGTGGAAAAACAAGGCGACCGGAGAACTGCAGAGCCACACAGATTTCGTTAATGTTTCTGCGTGGGGCTTTACTGCTGACATCTGCGAACGTTATCTTAAAAAGGGGCGTCCTGTTTTAGTCGAAGGACGCATAAGTGTCCGTGATTTCGACGACCCAAAGACAGGGCAGCACCGATGGATTACGGAAGTAGTCGCTGAGAATGTAGTTCTCCTCGGTTCAGGCCGCAGGGAAGATGAAGAGCCTTCAGTGTCTTCTTCTCGCCCTGAGCAGACCCCTGGAGGTAGCAAAATGAATTCTGATGCAGTTTCTGGCGGAGACATGGGAAGCCTGCGAGAAGAAGAGGGATTTGAAGATGAATTCCCGCTTGATTTCTCTGAGATGGGTGAAACTGAAGGGCCTGGAGATGTACAGATACCATTCTAGGAAGGGGTTGAGTCTGTGATGGAAAGCAGAGAAAACAGAGGCGAAAGCAGAGAAAACAGTTCGAATTTTAACCGTAAACGCCGCAAGCGCCGGCCGAAGGTTTGTCATTTTTGTGTAGATAAAATCGAACATGTAGATTATAAAGAAGTAGAAAAACTTAAAAAATATATTACAGAACGTGGCAAGATAGTACCGAGACGAGTTACGGGAACTTGTGCCAAGCACCAGCGCCAGCTTACAAGGGCTATAAAGAGGGCAAGAATTATTGCGCTTTTGCCTTTCACATCAGATTAAAAATTCAGTCTGTGCTGTATAATTGGGGAGAGCCGCAGGGCTCTCTCTTTTTTATTGTCTTTGTGGGGGTCGAAAAGTGAAATCTAAAATTATATTTGAATGGTTGTCATGGATATTTTTTAGCCTCTTTTTATTTACAGGAGGAATGTATTTTGCACTAGTTGCTCCCATTTTTATCCTTATAGCTCCGGTCCCATTTATGATACTTGAAATAAAACAAGGTCTTCGTGAGGCGCTTCTTGGAGTTTTGTTCGGTATTGTCGTCATATTTATGCTGTTCGGGGGTCCTTCAGCTTTTATTTATGCCCTTGAATTTGGTATATTGGGAGTGGCTTTTGGTTACATTTTAAACAAATCGCAAAATGGAATCGATTTCATCCTTATGGCGATAACAGCCTCAATCATAGCCAAGATAATCCTGCTGGTTACCTTTACAGGACTTTCTGGAATGAACCCTTTTGCCATGTCACCTGAAGCAGCTACAGACATAGTATCTACGCTGGCCACAAAGCTCTCATCAAGCGGTATCGGTACATCAGATGAAATAGTTAAAAAATATGCAACGGCGATGATAGAGACTATTTCGTTGCTAATGCCTTCAATGATAATATTTTTTGCTGCAATTGACACATTTGTGGCGTACAGCATGGTCTCATACCTGAACAAAAGGTTGGGTGGTAAACCACTAGTTTCCTTGCCCAAATTTGAGACATGGCGTTTTCCTAAAAATCTTTTTTGGGCATTAGCTGTAGCCGTAGTAATGGATCTGGCAAGCAAAGCCTTTCCGGATGAGAGAGTGTACACGGTAATATCAGCCAATTTAATGGAGGTCTTACGAGCAATATTCATGTTAGAGGGTCTTTCATTATGTTGGTACTATATGGCAAGCAGAGGTATAAAGAGCGGGATCAAGGTGGTTTTTTCCTTGTTCTGTGTCCTTTTCTCACCTGCCTCATATATATTATCTATGGTTGGAATCTTTGATATCTGGTACGATTTACGTGTGAAGATAAGGGGGAAAAAGAATGAAAGTAATTCTTAAACAGGATGTTAATAAAATAGGCAAAAAGGGCGACCTCATTGAGGTAGCTGCCGGCTATGGCAGGAATTTCCTTATAGCTAGGGGACTGGCAGAAGAAGCTACAGATAGCAGGGTGAAGGAGCTCCATCAAGCCCAGAAGACTCAGAAGGTAAAAGATGATAAAAAACTTAAAATCGCAGAGGAAGCCAGAAAAAAACTTGGCGGTAAGGTAATAAAAATAAAAGTAAGCACAGGCGAGGGTGGTAAACTTTTTGGAAGCGTTACTACCGCCCAAATAGCGGAGACCATTGGAACCCAGTTTCTTGTCCCTATTGACAAAAAAGATTTGAAAATAGAAGAGACTGTCAAGCAAACCGGTGAATACCAGTTTAAAGTCAAACTGTACACCGGTGTTGAAGCAGAGATGACCCTAAAAGTGGAGTCAGAATGATTTGAGCACAACCAGAGAATTCGATAGGATACCTCCCTTTAATCTTGAGGCCGAGCGTTCAGTGCTGGGCTCATGTCTCCTTGACAGAGATTCGTTGCTGGTTGTAATTGAAAGTCTGCGTGCGGAAGATTTTTATGATCCCAGGCACAAGAATGCATTTGAAATAATGGCTTCAATGGCACAAGAGGACAGTGCAGTAGATTCCTTGACTTTCAGAGAAGAGATAAGAAAACGTGGTATGGAAGACCGTCTGGGAGGAATTCCTTTTGTAGCAGAACTTATGGATGCTGTGACGACAACTGCTAATGTTGAGTATCATGCCAGCATTGTGAGAGATAAGTCTGTGCACAGAGGACTCATCATGGTGGGAAGCGACATATCAAAGATGGGTTACTCAGAGGAGATAGGGATAGATGAGGCACTGGAGACCGCTGAACAAAAAGTCTTTGAAATTGCGCGGTCGGGAAGAGCTTCAAGACTAAAAGGGGCAAGAGAAGTTGTCGCTTCAGCGATTGGAGAAATTGAGAAGAGGTTAGCCGGCGGACTTGATATCACGGGAGTGCCATCAGGTTTTACCGATTTCGACAAACTCTCAGGGGGATTACAGCCCGGCAGCCTTTATATTTTAGCCGCCAGGCCCTCTATGGGTAAAACAGCATTTGCTCTTAATGTGGCACAGCACGCAGCTCTTCAAGAAGATATCCCCGTCCTATTGTTTAGCCTTGAAATGTCAGCAGAACAGATTGCCCAGAGGATGCTTTCCGCTGAATCGAGGGTCAACCTCAGGCAGATGTTTGAATCACGCAAGGTCCAAAATGATCAGTGGCAAGAGCTCTCGAAAGCTGCGGGAAACATTTCTAAAAGTCCAATCTATATTGATGATAGCTCGACCCTTAATACACTTGACCTTAGAGGCAGGTGCAGAAGGTTTTTTGCAAAGCATAAATCTGGTAAAGGTCTGGTTATTCTCGATTACCTCCAGCTTATGAACGTTGCTAGGAGAATCGAAAACAGACAGCAGGAGGTTTCAGAAATATCTAGGGCACTTAAGAGTATAGCAAGAGAATTTAAAGTACCTGTCCTAGCCCTTTCTCAGCTTTCCAGGGATGTTGAAAAGCGCGGTGGAAGCAAGAAACCTCAGCTTTCAGACCTTCGAGACAGCGGTGCTATAGAACAAGATGCTGACATGGTTATATTTCTATATAGAGAAGCTTACTATGCCCAAGAGGGAGAAAATACTGATCCTACTTCCGAGGTTATAGTGGCAAAGAACAGAAACGGTCCTACCGGCAAGGTTGACCTTATATTTTTCAAAGAATATGCAAGGTTTGAAAACAAACTTCGCGGCTACTACTGATTATAAACTGCTTTTTTCAGGCAAATTCTCGTTCCTTTTATCTGTCCATAGGCAATCACTGAGGATTTATTTATATCGAAGGAGATCTGCAAATGAAGTCGAAGATCTTAAGAGAAACAAAAGTGTCCTCCAAAAACATTTCGAGAAATGATATAGAAATGGGTTTGATTGAACACTCGGATCACAAGAACGCTGTCCATCCTGTGGTTTTTTATTTCTTAATATTTATCTCTCTGGGTTTGCCAAACTTAATTTTCTCCGGAATTAGTTGGTTTGATACATTACACCTCATGAAGTGGACCTTTGCAATGGTCCCCATTGCGATAATTTCAGCTATCGGAGGGGTATCAATTGCTTTGTACGGTAACGAACGTACCGATTTCAAGATAGACCTTTTCGGTTTTTTATGGCTAATAATGCTTGGGTATATTTCAATCCAGACATTGTGGGTCGGCATCACTTCGTGGTCTACATACATGAAGGAATGGTTCTTCTTCGCAACATTGGCAGCAATTTACATCTTCTCCTTCAACCTTTTTAAAGATGCTAAAGCCCACAGAATGGTTCTGTGGACCGCAAACCTTAATGCAGGGCTGAATGTCATCTTTGCAGAATTACTTATCAGGAACATGAACGGTTCATTCCCCTTTATAATGAATGTACCGGGTAACTATATCGGAAACACAGGTCAGCAGGAGATGTTTGGACTATGGATGGCGATGGCTGTAATGAACGGTATATACCTCAATGCGGCCTATTCGAAAGATTTAAAAGATATATCATCACAATCTAGACTGCTACATATATTCAAGTATATGAACCTTGGACTTCTTGCTCTTACCTCTTGGGGCATGTGGAATTCGACTACGAGAGCGGGGTTTCTCTCTCTGATTGCAGGAACCATTATAATCTCGATAGTATTCATTAGAAACGACAGAAAGCAAATGCTGAAGAAAGTAGGACAGGGAGTTGCAATAGTCTTGCTTATGCTTGTACTTAATACGGGAATGAGTTATTTTGGATTTGGTCGTGCTTACGATCTTTTGAACAAAACCATGGATATGGTGATGAACCCTGGGTCTTTTGGTAAAAGACGCGGAATATGGAAAACGAGCTGGGCCATCTTTATGGAGCACCCGATAAAAGGGGTTGGCATAGGCCATTACAAGTGGCATTACCTCAAGGGGCAGAGGATAGCATTCCAAAAAGACCCAAAGATGGAATGGCAGTTCACATACTGGGCCCACAATGAATATTTGCAGTGGTTTGCAGAGTTTGGAATTTTTGGCGCCGTCCTTCTCATATCTGTTGCTGTTTGGTGGATATGGAGATTTATTAAATTTATGTTACAAAAAAAGATGCTCTCTATCGAGGCTTCATGGGCCTGTGCAATGCTTTCCCTCATATTATTCGACGCAATATTCAGCAGACCGTTCCACAGGATAGAAAACGTGGTATGGCTTTCGTTTGCTTTTGCGATAGTTAACAGGGAGTTGCTTCCATATTCTTATACCTGGTCTGAGGTAAGGCACACGCCAATTTACAGAGTACTTGGAGTTTTTATCTGTACAATATCACTATTCGGTCTTGTTTTTCTTGGCAACGGACTTGTAGGGAATAAATATTTAAGATATGCGACAGATACAGATCAAGCTGAATTGCAAGCTCAGTACATAGACAAAGCAAAAGC
>JAAYEY010000016.1 GCA_012728505.1 Synergistaceae bacterium
GAAAGACGCTCTGTGCATCCACACTCGCGAAGAAGGTTACCAAACATCAGCATCCCAATCAGAGGAACTGAAGCGGGCAGAATAAGTCCGCAGGCGATAGTGGAAACCAGTGGAAAAAGTATGCGCTCAGTCCTTGTTACAGGACGAAGCTGTTCCATCTTTATCGAGCGGTCCTTCTTTGTCGTCAGAAGATTAATTACAGGGGGCTGGATGAGCGGAACCAGTGACATGTAGCTATAGGCAGCAACGGCAACGGCAGGCAAAATATTTTTCGCAAGTTTTGCGCAAAGATATATCGCCGTAGGTCCATCTGCTCCGCCTATGATTCCTATTCCGGCTGCTTCCTGAATCGTAAAACCCATGAACATAGCTCCGATAACAGCAAAAAATACACCTATCTGGGCCGCTGCTCCGAGCAGAAATGTTATAGGGTTCGCAAGCAGAGGGCCGAAATCAGTAAGTGCGCCTATGCCCATGAAGATAATTACAGGGTACAGCTCATGGTCGATACCGAACTTAACAAAATAGAGAAATCCACCGGGATCAACTATGCCGGAAAGCGGCAGATTGACGAGCAGACAGCCAAATGCGATTGGTAAAAGGAGCAAAGGTTCAAATCCCTTGGCTATAGCAAGGTAAAGCAGTACTAATGCTACCACAAGCATGGTAAGCGTAGGTACGTTAAGGGCAACGAACCCTGACTGCTCTATAACGCCTTTCAGCGCTGTAATATATAGATCCATTTATTTTCCCTCCTTGGGAAGTTCTGCTTAAGCAGACTAACCGATCACTAGGAGAGTATCGCCAGTATTGACAGAATCTCCTTCCTTACAGCCAAGCTGAGTGACTGTACCCGCTACAGGAGCATAAATCTCGTTCTCCATCTTCATAGCTTCAAGAATGAGAACAAGCTGGCCCGATGTAACAGGAGCTCCCTGTGAGACAAGGATCTTAAGGACTTTTCCGGGCATCGGTGCTTCAATTGAACCAGCTCCGGCAGCTACTGGTGCTGCTGCAGGCGCAGGGGCCGCTACCGGTGCCGGTGCTGCTGCGGGTGCCGCCACGGGTGTGGGTGCTACTAATGGTGCTGGTGTTCCAGCTCCCATTTCTTCAACGTCTACGTCGTATGCCTTACCATTTACTGTTACTTTATACTTGCGTACCATCAGAGAAAAACCTCCTCAATTATTATGCAACAATCTGTTGTTAATCCTGAAAGCCTTCTGCGTTTTGGATCTTGCCGAGAAATCTCCAGCTAGATTTTGCAGGGGCCTTTACAGGAGCGAAAGATACCACTTTTGCAGCACTTCCACACATGGATGCAATAGCGGCGGAAATTACAGCCAACAGGACACCGTCGTCTTCTGCCACGGCGACTGCCGCCGATGTTTTAGCCGTAGGAGCAGCAGGTGCTGCGGGTGCTCCTAAGGGGGCTTTAGTTTTCACGCCGTCTATAACGTTACAAACATGTTTCATACCCATCATTATGAACATAAGACCCATAATGACTATGAAAACTATACTGAAGGCTATCAAGGACATGACGAGACCGCCTTGGACACCTACAAAGTGTTGAGCTACTGAGCTTGTTGTCATTTAATTCCCCCCCTTAGTGAGGCATTATGGCGTGTTTACGTTTAGGACGGAGCTCACATTTGGTCTCTGTCATAACGAGAGACTGGTATAGTGCCGGTCGCGTCTCTTCAGGTAGGATAATCCTGTCAACAAAACCACGTTCTGCAGCGCGGTAGGGGTTTGCAAAAGCTTCTTTGTATTCCGCTATTTTTTCGGCTCTCATAGCTTCTTGGTCCTCTGCAGCTTCGATATCTTTGCGGAAAATGATATTTGCAGCTCCTTCGGCGCCCATGACAGCAATTTCTGCCTGTGGCCAAGCGAGAACTACGTCTGCTCCCATGTCTTTGCTGCACATGCCGAGGTATGAACCCCCGTATGCCTTGCGAAGGACGATAGTGATCTTAGGCGTCGTAGCTTCACTGTAAGCATAGAGCAATTTAGCTCCGTGACGAATGATGCCGCCCATTTCCTGATTAAGTCCGGGGAGATAACCGGGCACGTCTTCGAAGGTAACGATGGGAATGTTGTATGCGTCGCATATGCGTATGTGGCGGCTTGCTTTGTCAGAGGCGTTGATATCAAGGCATCCGGCCATGAATTTGGCCTGGTTTGCAATAATACCTATCGACCTTCCGCCGACTCTTGCGAAACCGGTAACTATGTTACGGGCATACATTTCCTGTACTTCACAGAAATCTCCATCGTCAACAATTTTCTTTATGACATCACGGACGTCATATGCCTTGTTGGCATTGGTGGGTACCATCTCACGAAGAGCGGGATCCATACGTCCAGGATCATCGTCTGTCTCCACAAAAGGAGGTTCTTCCATATTGTTGCTGGGGAGATAGCTGAGAACTTTCCTTGCCTGTGTATAGCATTCTTTTTCATCTCTGGCAAAGAAATGAGCGCATCCGGATGTAGTATTGTGAGCCGTTGCTCCGCCTATTTGTTCTGACGTAACGTCTTCTCCTGTTACAGCTTTGATAACTGCGGGGCCTGTTATATGCATTATACCTATCTTGTCGACCATAAAAACAAAGTCGGTAAGCGCCGGGCTGTAGACTGCACCGCCCGCACAAGGTCCGGCTATGATCGAAAACTGTGGTATAACTCCGCTTGCTTTGACGTTTCTAAAGAAGATATTGCCGTAGCCGGAAAGCGCATCTACTGCTTCCTGGATACGAGCGCCCCCTGAATCGTTGATGCCTATGCATGGTGCGCCGTTGGTTAGGGCAAGATCAAGTACCTTGCAGATCTTTTTTGCATGCATTTCGCCAAGCGAACCACCCATTACTGTGAAGTCCTGGCTGAATAGATAAACAATACGGCCATCAATGGTTCCGTATCCGGTAACTACACCGTCTCCGAGAAAAGCTGTGTCCTCGAGCCCGAAGTTTACACAACGGTGCTCCACAAACTCGTCCAGCTCAACAAAACTTCCTGGATCTAGAATTGCGTCGACCCGCTCACGAGCGGTCATCTTGCCCTTCCCGTGCTGTTTGGCAATGGCCTTTTCTCCACCGCCCTGTGCAGCTTTCTCTCGTTTTTCTAAGAGACTTGCGCACAGTTCGCCAATTGTCTTGTCTGCCATTACTACTAACCTCCTTGATGTTCTGGAACTATTTGTACTTTTTAGCAAAGACTCCCGTGCTTCATATTGAGCACGGGGGTCTTTATTAACTTTGTATTAGCGTTGGCTCAGTTCGAGCAAAATGCCTCCGGTCGACTTGGGGTGGATAAAGGCGATCATTGCTCCGCCAGCCCCGCAACGCGGTTTCTCATCTATAAGGCGAACTCCCTTTTCTTTAAGTTCTGCCAATGTCGCCTCAAGGTTGTCTACCCTTAGGGCAATATGGTGGATGCCTTCTCCCTTTTTTTCAATAAACTTAGCTACAGGGCTTTCAGGACTTGTGGGCTCAAGAAGCTCGATCTCCGTATCCTGAAGGGGTAGAAATGCTGTTTTTACCTTCTGTTCAACAACTTCTTCTACGCCATGGCATTTGATACCAAGTGTGGTTTCCCAAAACTTGAGGGATTCATCTATGCTGTTAACTGCAATCCCTATGTGATCAACAATGGTTGGTTTCATGTTTTAGTTCTCCTTTAATCTTTTTTCAGCGACTGTTTTTTCAAGCCATGCAATTGTATCGGTCGTAGGAGTTCCAGGTCCGAATATAGCCCCGGCTCCGAATTTTAGAAGCATAGGATAGTCTGACTCGGGGATAACTCCGCCTCCGAATACGATAATGTCTTCTGCGTTCTTTTCTTTGAGAAGATCAATAATCGTCTTGAAGCAGTACTCGTGGGCTCCGGAAAGAATGCTGATCCCTATTGCATCTGCATCTTCCTGTATCGCTGTAGCTACAATCTGTTCAGGGGTCTGACGAAGTCCTGTATATATTACTTCCATACCTGCATCTCTAAATGCCCTTGCAACTACCTTAGCGCCACGGTCATGTCCGTCGAGTCCAGGTTTCGCAACAATAACGCGAATTTTACGGTCCATCTCTTTTTCCTCCTTATCAGCTCTCTAGAAGTCCTAAAGAACCACGTTTTCCTTATATTCGCCAAACACATCGCGAAGAACGCCACAGATCTCACCTTCTGTTGCATAATGGCGAACAGAATCAAGGATCAGAGGCATAAGTTTGTCTTCACCCTGAGCAGCCTTACGTATAGCTTCAAGAGTGTCCTTGACTTTTACATTGTCACGGCTCTCCTTCATTTTACGCAATTTCTTTATCTGGTTAACGCCTACGCTGGCATCGACTTTTAGAAGTTTACGATCAGACGTATCTTCTTGGACCTGGAACTTATTGACACTAACGATTATACGGTCGCCCGATTCGATTGATTTCTGATAATCATAAGCGGCATCCTGGATGTTCTTCTGAGGATAGCCTTTTTCAATAGCAACTAACATTCCGCCCATATCGTCTATCTTGTTGATGTAATCCCAAGCACCATCTTCGATTTCTTTGGTAAGCGCTTCAACTGCATAGCTACCTGCAAGAGGATCTACTGTGTTGGTGACACCTGATTCGTAGGCAACAATCTGCTGTGTGCGGAGCGCAATGCGCACTGACTTGTCTGACGGAAGAGCGAGGGCTTCGTCAAGGCTGTTGGTGTGGAGGGACTGGGTCCCACCGCAAACAGCGGCCATAGTCTGGATAGCAACGCGCACTATGTTAATCTCTGCCTGCTGAGCTGTCAGAGTGCATCCGGCGGTCTGAGTATGGAAACGAAGTGTCTGGGCACCCTTATCTGTAACACCGAAGCGTTCTTTCATTATCTTTGCCCAAATTTTGCGGGCTGCGCGGAACTTTGCAACTTCTTCAAGGAAATCGTTATGGGAGTTGAAGAAGAAAGAGAGGCGCTTCCCGAAAACGTTCGGATCTTGCCCTGCTTTAATAGCAGCGTCTATATATGCTATTCCATCAGCGAGAGTAAATGCTACTTCCTGTATGGCTGTTGATCCTGCTTCTCTGATGTGGTATCCGGATATAGATATGGTATTCCACTTAGGAATGTTATCGCTGCAGAATTCAAAAATGTCTGTGATGAGACGCATTGAGGGTTTGGGGGGAAAAATATAAGTTCCTCTTGCGATGTATTCTTTAAGGATGTCGTTCTGAATAGTACCTGACAACGCACTCATGGGAGTGCCCTGTTTTTCTGCAACTGCAATGTACATTGCAAGCAGTACTGAAGCAGGTGCGTTAATGGTCATCGATGTTGAGACCTTGTCAAGCGGAATCTGATCAAAAAGGATCTCCGCGTCTGCAAGGCTGTCTATCGCGACACCGACCTTGCCGCACTCGCCTATTGCCATTGGATCGTCTGAGTCATATCCTATCTGGGTAGGAAGGTCAAATGCAACGGAGAGTCCTGTAGTCCCCTGCCCTAGAAGATAACGGTAACGCCTATTGGAATCTTCTGCTGTTGCAAAACCTGCATACTGACGCATTGTCCAGAAACGACCACGAAACATCGTCGGCTGAACTCCTCTTGTGTAGGGATATTGTCCAGGAAAGCCAAGATCTTTTGAATAATCAAGGCCTTCAAGATCCGCCGGTGTATATGTCCTCTTGAGGGGGATACCGCCGCTTGTTGTGAAGTTTTCTTTCCTTTCGGGGTTTCTCGCTAAAACCTTTGCTACTGATGCTTCGTAGCACTTGCTACTTTCCGCAACTTCCTGGAGCTGTTTTGGATCAAACACTTACTCCGCCTCCTTATGAAACATTCGTGACCGGTTTGCACAGGTCACCTGCATACTGATTTGTGTTCTAAAAAAAATCATACCGTACTATTATCAGTCAGGTTTGAGAAAATTGCAACATTTGTCTGGTCATTTTAGACATATCGATTAAATCGAAATATTTTTCTGTTTAGCATGCTTTTCTATAAATATTGGCATAATACTTTGCGGACTGCTATTACGTGAAGTGCTTCACCTTCTTTTAAGCGTTTAATGAATGATTAAGCTTTGATTAAGAATCGCACTTTCAAAGAGTCAGAATAATTTTTTTACTTAAGAATCAATATTTAGCTTTATTTGCTAGATTTAAGTTTGATTTTTTCCACCTCATATTATTCTTGTCGTTGCTGTATCATCATACAGAGTAAAACCAGCAAACATTTATGAAGAGGAGGCATTACAAATGCAGAAAGCCATAAAGATAACTGATGAAATATACTGGATAGGCGGCAATGACCGTGAAACAGATCTCTTTGAAGGCCTTTGGACACTTCCTAA
>JAAYEY010000140.1 GCA_012728505.1 Synergistaceae bacterium
GCTGAGATGAGGCTTTCAAGACGCTTTTCACGTTCGTCCTTAGATATGTAACCTTCGTCCTCCTCAGGAAAATCCAGATCGACTTCAAGGTGTGCTGCAAGCAATGTAATGTTATCAAGAAAACCTCTCAGCTTCACTGCGAAGGTCCCCTGTAAAGTTCTTGAAGAGGCATAGAGGGCTTCATCACTTTTCGCACTTATTATTCCAAGGACAGCTTCCGCTTGCGGAAGATCTATTCGTCCGTTGACAAAAGCCCTCCTCGTGAACTCGCCAGGGAGAGCTATCCTTGCGCCAAGGGCACATAGCTCCTCAATGCATTTTTGTGCGGGCAGTGCACCGCCGTGGCAATGTATTTCAACGCTTTCTTCAGCTGTATAGCTTGCTCCTTTTTCAAACCTCACGGCCAGAACTTCATCAAAGAGATGGCCATCAGACGAACGAAGCCTGCCAAGAGTTAGAAAACGCGCCTCATGTTCTGCAAGTTTCTTTTTGCCGGTGAAAATTTTATCAGCGAGTTCGACTGAACCTTCACCGGAAAGCCTTACAATAGCTATTCCGCTTTCTCCCCACGCCGTCGCCAGTGCCGTAATGATATCTTCCATGGTATCACTTGCTTTCTGAGGTTTTATTTTTTTAACAGTCTCTGAAAACGATAAATGTTTTGCCCATTTCATTACCCATTATAATCTTTCCCGACCACCGGCATCAATAATCGGGCATTTTTGGTTTGAAGGACTTTAAAACAGAAAAAAGACGGCCTCTTACGAGGCCGTCTAATCTAATCAGCTTAAGTATTTTAACTAAAGCGCCTTTATCGCTGCGCCGAGTCTCTTTGCTCCCTCTTCAAGCTCTTCGGGCTGAGCAAAAGTGAAGCAGGTACGAATGAAATCAATTCCCGATTCGTCAACATAGAAGGAGGGGCCGGTGACGAATGCTACACCGTGCTCTATAGCCTTCATAAAGAGAGCTTTCGAATCGATGCCCGGCACCTGGATCCAGAAGAAGAAGCCGCCTTCCGGAGTCTGGTAACAAGCGTTCGAGGGCAGATACTTTTTGAATCCGGCTCCCATGGCGTCACGCTTTTTGCTGTAATGGGCAACGATCTTCGGAAGGAAGCTGTCAAGATATCCCAGTCTGCAGTACTCGTAGACCAATGCCTGGGCTACAACGCTTGTGCATAGGTTGGTGCCCTGTTTTATCATGATAAGCTTCTGCATGAGCTCAGCTTCTCCGACTATCCAGGCGACACGTGTGCCTGGTGCAAGTATCTTGGAGAAAGAGCATGCATAGACGACTCTGCCGGTATTTTTCTTATCCATGGAGAATATCGTTGGCAAATGTTCGCCATTATAACGAAGATGTCCGTAGGGGTCATCTTCAAAAATTATCAAATCATACTTTTCAGCTATTTCAAGAAGTTTCGCCCTGCGCTCTTCAGAAAGAGTAGCACCAGAAGGGTTCTGGAAGTTTACTATAGTATAGATAAGTTTGATGTTGTGTCCGTCCTTACGCCCCTGTTCAATAATAGAAGGGAGCATGTCGACGCAAAGACCGTCTTTGTCGCAGGGAACTGAGAGGAAGCGTGCTCCGCGGTTTCTCATGGCGTGGAGTGCTCCCGGATATGTTGGGCCTTCTACGATGATGGTGTCGCCGTTATTTACAAGGACACTGGTTAGAAGGTCCATACCTTCCTGTGAGCCGGTAGTGATAATCATTTCATCGGGTTTTGTTTCACGGCCCATTCTTGGCGCCATCCATTTTGCGATGTAATCTTTAAGTGGCCCATAACCATCTGTTGAGCCATACTGAAGGACGTCTCTGCCTTCACGGGTCAGGATTGCGGAAGCTTCAGCAAACTCTGAAACCGGGAAAACAGCAGGGTCGGGATTGCCGCCTGCAAAAGAGATCACACCGGGTGTCTTGGTGTACTTGATAAGGGCCCTTATAGGAGAAGGCTTGACATTAAGCGCTATATCCGAAAACCTTGCATTCCAATTTACTGAACTCATAGCAAAATCCCTCCAAAAATATTCATAATACAAACAATGCCACTTTCATGTGAAAGAGCACACATTATGATTATACACATAAAAAAGAGAGATTACCATTGACAAAAATGAAATATCAGCTGTCCGAACAGCCTTTTGCCCCTTTAAATAGTTCGCGTAAGCGTCTATTATTGGGAGGTAAAATTTAGGCTAACATGCTTCGGAAGGAAGATTAATATGTCAGAAACACAATCAATGCTAAAAAACAGCCAGGAGATCCGCAAACTATCTCCGGGGAGCTCCTTTAAAGCTATATTTGTCGTATCATCTCTATTTCAGAAAAACGACAAAAACGGGAAGCCCTATTATGAGATAAGTGTTACTGATTCATGCGGAACGCTTGAAGCAAAAATATGGTCCGATGCCAACTGGTTCGACAGATCTGATCCGACCATGGAGCCATCAGCTCCGGCACAGAAGCTCCCGGATGAGAAGCTGATGTCTGTCATTGGATCCACCGTAGGAACAGACGGAAAAACAACAGAATTCAGAGGACAGCTCCAGTTTAATTTTAACAAGCTGACTCTCCTAGACCAGGAGCAGTTCCCTCCTTCGCAGTACCTTCCAAGGTCTCCGATACCAATTGAGGACCTTGTCAGCCGTTACGAGGAGCTTGTCTCATCCTGTCGTCCGGAAATAAGCAATTTTATAAGATCTGTCTATGAGGGCGACACGTGGAAGCAGTTCCGAGATTGGCCCGCTGCAGTGAGCCACCATCACGCTTATGCTAACGGGTTGCTTGAGCACACTCTTTCAGTTACAGACTGTGCCAAATCAATGGCAGAATCACTTCGAATATCTGGTTATGACATAGATGTTGACATAGTTGTAGCTGGAGGTCTGCTTCATGATCTTGGAAAACTTGAGTCTTACAAGATGACTTCAATTCCTGAGATGACCCTTGAGGGAGCTGTGCTTGACCATATTGCACTTGGCTACTCAAAATTTATGGAGCTTGCAAAAGAAAAGGGTCTTGATAACTCTATAAAGCTGCAGTTAGCCCATATTCTTCTCAGCCATCACGGACAGAGGGAATACGGTTCTCCTGTAGTCCCTGCGACTCCCGAAGCGTTTGTCGTTTCAGCAGCGGACGAACTGGACTTCAGAGTCTTCTGTTGGAAGGATTCCGTAAAAGACCTTACTGAGGATCAGCCGATATCTCAGTGGCATGCCGCTACTGCACGCCGTTTCTGGAACAGGTAAAAAAAGCTTTGTTTCGGATAAACGCTATCTGTCTAATTTAAAAAGACACGGGGAGAGAAAATGTCAAAAGAATTTCACATAACCAGTGACCAATCAGGAAGACGTATCGATAGGCTTTTGCGGACGATGTGGCCGGAGGTTCCACTTGGCTACATCATGAAAGCTCTGCGCACAGGAGAAGTCCGTCTAGATGCTAAAAAGACGAAACCGGATACTCGGGTCGAGGAGGGGCAATTCCTCCAAGTGCCTTGGAATGACTGTAATATGAAAACCTCCGATAACGCTCAGAAAAAAGCGAGGGCAAGACAGGAAAGACTGGATACAGTTTATAGAGATGAATATCTATGGATAATCAATAAACCTGCCGGACTACTTACCCAGCCCGATACAAGGAACGGCGATTCACTTATAACCCGTGTCTTAGCTGAACTGAACTGGACAAGGAAAGATTTTCGTCCATCAACTGTTCAGCGGCTCGACCGAAACACATCAGGTGCATTAATAGTCGCCATGACGGGGCCTTCGCTCAGGTACCTTTCAGAACTTATAAGGGAAAGAAAAATCAAGAAGATGTACAGAGCTGTGGTATCTGGAGAGATAGCTGACTCTGGAGATATAGACTTCCCTCTCCTCAAGTCACAGGAGGGAAACATTGTCAGTGTCGATAAAAAAGGTCAGAAGGCTCTCACTTTATTTAGGAAGATATCAGGAAATAAAAGTATCAGCTCAGTCGAGGCAGAGCTTGTAACAGGGAGGCCTCACCAGGCAAGAGTTCATTTTGCAGCATTAGGTCACCCTATAGTGGGAGACGTGAAATACGGCGGGGAAACAGTAAGATCTAAACGTCCTTTGCTGCATGCATATTCAGTTACATTTCCTTGCGATGAAGGATTACCTGAAACGGTAAGGGGAAAGGAGTTCAAAGCGCCCCTTCCCAAAGATATGGAGGAATATTTTAATGAGATGTGACCTTTGCGATGATAAGAAGTGCAGAGAGCAAGAACCTTGCATAGAAAGAGACAGCAAAGAACTTTATTCCGATCCTCATGAAAAAAAAATGATGGAGGCTGCGGCCTATGTAGAATCACAATATTATGGAGATTTGAACAGAATTGAAGAGGTTGTAGAATTTGCTTTACGTATGGGGTATAAAAAACTTGGCATTGCTTTTTGTGTAGGCTTGGAGGATGAAGCCGCGAAAATTGCGGAATACCTCTCAGGTTTTTTTGAAATAGAAGCTATCTGCTGTAAGGTCTGCGGAATGACCAAGTCAGAAATGAATATCCCGACAAGTGACAAGGTGGGTTTAGTAAGCTGTAATCCTATAGAGCAAGCCAGAATGCTCGAAGAGAAAAAGACCGACCTAAACCTGGTGCTTGGCCTTTGCGTAGGACACGACGCACTATTCATAAAACACTCCCATACCTATGTGATTCCCCTAGTTGCAAAAGACAGAGCGTTGGGACACAACCCTCTCGCTGCAGTCTATTGTTCAGCAGTTAACAAAAGGATGAAAAGAAGAAGCGTTGAGCGGGGCAAGAAATAAAAACCGGTAAAAACTTTATTTTAAATAAGACGAGCTATATCAAGCAATTTAATAGCTGTCTCCAGTTATCCGGAATTAAAAGCGTAAAAAATACATAACAGTATGCTTGTCATATCCGACACACTCTGATATCATTTCGTTGCCCTTTACACGGACTTGCGCATTGCGTCGCTCGCCTGAGTTTTGGGAATATCGAGCGTAATAGGCTCAGAACGGAGTGATCAATATGATCAACAAAGAAAAGAAAGAGCAGCTGATTGAAGAGTTCAAGGTTCACGATACTGACACAGGCTCAACAGAAGTACAGGTGGCGATTCTTACTACGCGTATCCGTGAAATCACGGACCACATGAGGATTCACAAAAAAGATTTCCACTCACGTCGTGGACTTCTAATTATGGTAGGTAAGCGCCGCAAACTTTTGCAGTATCTTAAGGACCGTAATTTTAACCGCTACCAGACGCTTATTCAGCGCCTCGGACTGCGTCATTAATTACAGTTTGGTAAGTTCAGTAAAAATACTAAGTAAATAAGCAACTTTTGTATGGCGAGGGGCTCCTACCTTCGCCATTTTTGCTTTTTTGTGTTATTCTTCAAGTATATGAAGATAAAAAATGGGAGGAAAGAAAATGAAAGAAATATTTGAGTTAGAACTATACGGCAAGACCATGTCTTTTGAAACAGGCAGGCTTGCAAAACAGGCCAATGCTGCAGTCTTGGCGACCCACGGTAAAACCGTGGTTCTGGTCACGACTGTACTTTCAGAAAAAGTTAGGCAGGGGATGGATTTTTTTCCGTTGCTGGTAGATTACGAGGAGCGTTTTTACTCGGCAGGTAAAGTTCCCGGAGGATTTATAAAAAGAGAAGGTCGTCCTTCAGAGACTGCCATCCTGAGCGATAGAATGATAGATCGCTCAATCCGTTCGCTCTTTCCTGAATGGATGAGGAACGATGTGCATGTTGTCACTACAGTTATGTCGGTCGACCAAGCAAATCCTGCAAACATTCTTGCAATAAACGGAGCTTCACTTGCCCTTTCAATGTCGGATATCCCATGGGCCGGTCCGCTAGGTGTGGTACGTATCGGATGCTTTGATGGAAAGCTTGTAGTAAACCCCGATGAGACAGACATGCCCAATAGCACATTGGAACTCGTTGTTGCCGGTCACAGAGGCGGAGTTACGATGGTAGAGGCGGGCGCACAGGAAGTATCAGAAGAACTTCTGATTGATGCTCTTGAACTTGCAAACGACGCTATCAAGCAGATAGTGGACTTTATCGACGGGATATGCGCAAAGATTGGCAAACCCAAGGCAGAACTGCCTCTCCCTGAAGTACTTCCTGAGATAGACGAATGGATGGAAAAAGAACTTTTAGATGACATCTACGCTGCTGTACAGATTCACGAAAAACAGCCTCGCTCAGCAGCCATATCAGCTGCTCAGAAGAGCGCTGTGGACCATTTTGCAGAATCTCATCCCGATTCATCTAACTATATTTCAGCAAAAACCGATGAAATCGTAAAGAAGTGTGTAAGAAAACTTCTCCTTGATGACAAGCGCAGATCCGACGGCAGAGCCATGGATGAACTAAGAAAAATTACCTGTGAAGTGGACATACTGCCCATGACGCACGGATCCGCCCTCTTTACCCGCGGCGAGACACAGTCGCTCGGAGTAACCACACTTGGAATGATGGGAACTGACGATCAGGTCCTTGATGGCCTTAAATTGGATGCACCTTCGAAGAGGTTCATTCTTCATTACAACTTCCCACCTTACTCTGTCGGTGAAGTAAGACCGATGCGAGGCCCGGGCCGTCGCGAAATTGGTCACGGAGCACTTGCTGAGAAGGCTCTACAGGCGGTTCTTCCGACCGAAGCTGAATTCCCCTATGTAGTTCGTCAGGTATCAGACATTCTTGAATCTAACGGTTCAAGCTCAATGGCAAGCGTATGCAGCGGAAGTCTTTCAATGATGGCGGCAGGCGTCCCAATTAAAAAGGCAGTTGCCGGAATAGCGATGGGTCTTATCGCTGAGGATGGAAAGATTGGAATACTCACTGACATCCAAGGCCTTGAAGATCACTACGGCGACATGGACTTTAAAGTCGCAGGAACGAGAGACGGGGTCACCGCGCTTCAGATGGACAATAAGGCAGGCGGCATAACGAGAGAGATACTTGTAGAGGCACTCTCCCAGGCCAAAAAGGGACGCATGCAGATACTTGATATCATGGAAGCTGCCATCCCGGCACCACGCCCGGAGCTCTCGCCAACAGCGCCTAAGATTATCACTGTAATGGTAGATCCTGAAAAAATTCGTGAGATCATCGGCCCCGGCGGCAAAATGATTAGATCCATAGTACAGCGTACCGGTGCCAAGATAGATGTAGATGACAGCGGCCGCGTATATGTAGCAGCTGTTAATGATGATTCAGCCCAAGCTGCGGTCAAGATAATCAACGATCTCGTCCGCGAAGTAAAAGCAGGGGAGACCTTTATTGGCACAGCGACAAGGATGATGAGTTTCGGGGTATTTGTAGAAGTGCTCCCAGGCAAAGAGGGCCTTCTGCACGTAAGCGAGATAAGCAACCATCACATTCCCCGGCTTGAGGACGCAATAAATACCGGAGATAAAGTTCTTGTCACAGTCAAGGAAATAGATGATATGCACAGAGTAAATCTGAGCCGCAAGCGCATTCTGGATCAGCTTGACGAACTTGAAAAAGACCCCGAATTTGCAGAGCAGGCAAAAATAGAAAAAGAGCGTGAAGAGAAATACGCGCTTCTGCCAAAGAATGATGGCGGTCCCAGACGCGACGCGGGTCCCAGACGTGACGATGGCGGAAGGCCACCACGCAGAGACTATGGATCAGACAGAGGAACCGATAGTCGCCCGCCCAGGCGTTTTGACAGAGACCGTAATAAATAAAAATGTCAAGAATTAAAGTTAAAATAAAGGCGCAGGAGGGTATCACCCTTCCCGAATACGCCACAGCAGGCTCATCTGGCATGGATTTGCGTGCCGCTGAGTCTGCGATTATCCCATCTGGAGAACGGGGCTGTGTAGGGACCGGCCTTTATTTTGAGATGCCCTTGGGCTGCGAGGCCCAGGTCAGGCCGAGGAGCGGACTGGCGCTGAAACATGGCGTCACAGTTCTCAACACTCCCGGGACTATTGATTCAGATTACCGTGGAGAGATAAAAGTTATTCTTATCAACCACGGTAAAGATGAATTCAAGATCGAACCGGGAGACAGGATAGCCCAAGTAATTTTTGCAAAAGTTACACAGGTGGATCTAATGAAGGCTGAGGAGCTCGATGAAACAGAGCGCTCCTCAGGCGGATTTGGAAGCACCGGCAGAAAATAGAAAAAATCGTTCGCATTGCCTTTTAGGCAAATTAGGAGGCGACAGTAGTGGCACATTTTTCAACACCGGAAGGTAAAACTTATGGAGCAGACAGCGCCTCAGTGCGTCAGCTTCTTGATATCTGGCGTCTAAAAAAAGCTATTGGAGGAAAGGTGGACGGCAAGCTGGTCGACTGTGATTTGGTTTTTACCGAAGACACAGAAGTTACCCCCGTCTACCCAGATTCAGAAGAGGGACTCGACCTGCTTCGCCACTCGACTGCGCACCTTCTAGCACATGCGGTTCTCAGGCTTTACCCTGAAGCCAAATTTGGGATAGGCCCCTCCATAAAAGATGGATTTTATTATGACATCAGGTTCCCAAATCCTGTCTCAGATGAGGATCTTCTAAAGATCGAATCTGAAATGAGGAAAATAGCACAGGAAAAGATTCCCCTTACAAGAGAAGAGCATACGAAGCAGGAAGCTGCTGAGCTATTCACAAAAATTGGAGAAGACCTCAAAGTAGAAATGATAGACAGCCTCGAAGGAGAAGTTCTTTCGACATATCGCGAGGGCGATTTTGTCGACTTCTGCCGCGGTCCTCACGTTCCTCACACAGGGTGCTGCAAATTTTTCAAGCTTCTTTCGCTTGCCGGCGCCTACTGGCATGGAGACGAAAAAAATGAGATGCTCACACGCATATATGGAACAGCCTTCGGGACAGAGGAAGAATTAAAGGAATACCTCCGCCGTATGGAGGAAGCAAAGGCAAGAGACCACCGTAAACTTGGCAAAGAGCTCGACCTCTTTAGTGTTCACCCAGAAGGGCCGGGATTCCCCTTCTTCCATCCTAAGGGAATGGTCATAATGAACAACCTTATCTCCTTCTGGAGAAAAGAGCACACAAAGCGAGGATATGTCGAGATAAAGACACCTATGATACTCGACAGGTCTCTATGGCAGCGTTCAGGTCATTGGGATCACTATAAAGAAAACATGTACTTTACAGAGATAGATGAGGCTCCCTATGCAATAAAACCGATGAACTGCCCCGGCGGAATCCTCGTCTATAACAACTCTATACATAGTTACAGAGAACTGCCTCTCAGAATGGCTGAACTTGGTTTTGTCCATCGCCATGAGAGGTCGGGAGCCCTTCACGGCCTGATGAGGGTTAGAGCTTTTACGCAGGATGATGCCCATGTATATTGCACGCCTGATCAGATAAAGGACGAAATCAAGGCAATCATGGACCTCAACAGATACATCTATCATGATGTATTCGGTTTCAAGTACTATGTTGAACTTTCTACCAGACCTGAGGATTCTATGGGCGACCCGGAGCTCTGGGACTTAGCGGAGCAGAAACTAAGAGAAGCTCTTGAAGAGACCGACACAAACTACAAGCTCAATCCGGGAGACGGAGCCTTCTACGGCCCCAAGATAGATTTCCACCTTGAGGACTGCATAGGCCGTACTTGGCAGTGTGGTACGATTCAGCTTGACTTCCAGATGCCTGAGAAATTTGATATGACCTACATTGGAAACGACGGAGCGGAACACAGGCCCGTAATGCTCCACAGGACAGTCCTTGGCAGTCTCGAAAGGTTCATGGGCATCCTCATAGAAAACTATGCGGGAGCTTTTCCTTACTGGCTTGCGCCTGTACAGGTCAAGCTGCTCCAGGTAAGCTCGGAATATTCTTCATACACTGAAGAACTTGCGAAAAAATTTCGAGAAGCCGAGATAAGAGTTGAAGTTGACTCTAGAGATGAAAAACTGGGCAAAAAGATACGTGATGCACAGATGCAGAAAATTCCTTACATGCTCGTAATTGGTGCTAGAGAAGTCGAAGAGGGAACGGTAGCAGTAAGAGAAAGATCAAAGGGCGACCTTGGTTCAATGACCTTTGAAGGGTTTCTGGATCACCTGAAGACCGAGTTCGACCCGCTTTAACACAGAGTAGTACAAACCTTGCCCTGGCTTGCGTAAAAAGGTGAGGTGTGTTAATATTCATAGGTTGATTTATATCAACGGGTTTCTAAGCAGAGGATGCGCCTCTCGCCTGCCGACGATTTCAGTTGTCAGGTCTACCCGGAAAGAAATTTCCAATGGGCTTGGTGCATTTTGTGCCGGGCCCATTTTATTTGAACAAGAGATACACTCAGGAGGTGTAACGCCATAGCAAACAGGGACGACGAGCCCCGCGTAAATTCCGAAATTCGGGCAGCAGAGATTCTTCTCATCGACGAAGGTAACAACAAGCGCGGCGTAATAAGCACGAAGGAAGCGCAGGCAATGGCAGACGCAGTCGAACTTGATCTGGTGGAGGTAGCTCCCCAGGCAAATCCGCCGGTGTGCAGGATAATGGACTACGGAAAGTACCGTTTCCAGCAGCAGAAACGTGACAAAGATGCCCGCAAGAAACAGAAGAACCAGGTCGTAAAAGAGATAAAAATGCGTCCGAAGATAGACCAACATGACTATGATTTTAAAGTTAAGGCGATAAAGGTGTTTCTTAAGGCTGGTCATCGTGTTAAGGTTTCTATCTTCTTCAGAGGAAGAGAAATGGCATTTCTTGACCGAGGCAGAGAAGTTCTCAACAAGGTCATGGCCGCCATTGTCGATTCCGGCAAAATGGAGATGGAACCAAGGATGGAAGGCTCATACATGAGGATAATGATAGCTCCTCTTGTTGTCCAGGTAGAGGCTGCAAAGAACCCCGCCGCTCCAAAGGAAGCTACTTCGGATACGAAGGTAAAGAAAGAAACAACTGAGAAGGCACCTCATAAAGAGGCCGAGGCCTCTCAGGAAAAGATTGAAAAGAAGGCCGTCGCTCCAAAGGAAGTTCCTTTGGATACGAAGGCAACAGAAGAAGCAGTTGAGACGGTTCCTAAAGAAGAGGCCGAAGCTTCTAAAGAAAAGACTGACACCGAATAGATTGATATTTTTGGTGCTGCCGATAAAATTTCAAAAACATCAAAGTGTGATCGTCTCTTTTACAGAGATATAACGCAAGAGGAGGAACTATGCAATGCCCAAGATGAAAACACACTCTGCAACAAAAAAGCGTTTTAAAATTAGTGGAACAGGTAAGGTTATGTTTAAAAAGAGCGGCCGCTCTCACCTTCTTGCATGTAAGAACGCTAAACGGCGTCGCTCACTCAGAAGAAAGGGTATCCTTCCGGCATGTGTTGAGGGCCATATCAAGAGAGTTATGCCCTACGCATGATGCGGGGCTCTTTTAACGAGAAATAATACTGAGGAGTGACATTTAATGCGAGTAAAGGGATCAAGTGCAAGCCGTAATAAACTAAAAAAACTATTTAGCATCACAAAGGGATTCTGGGGACGCAAAAAGAACGTATACCGCAGAGCGCGTGAAGCATATCTTCACGCTCTTTCGAGTTCCTTTGTTGGCCGTAAGCTTAAAAAACGTGATTTCAGGAAACTCTGGATCATGCGTATAAATGCGGCTGCACGCGCCAATGGAATAGCATATAGCGCCCTTATCAACGGACTAAAAAAGGCGGAGATCAACATCAACCGCAAGATGCTTGCGGACCTTGCCATAAACGACATGCCCGCTTTCTCCAAAATTGTTGAAAAGGCCCAGTCCGCCCTTAAACATTAGAATCTAAGCCAAACGACATATTGAAAGTACATACTTCCTATAGAGTCGAACAAGTGATAGTAACGGGGTTCCTGCTAGTTATACTAGTGGGAGCCCTTCTGCTATGGTTAAGTGGTAAGTATTTTTACAACATGCCGATAAGCGTTGAGGACGCTGTTTTTATGTCTACTTCTGCAGTCTGTGTAACGGGTCTTGCGACTATAAGCCTTGCTTCAGAGATGGGGATGGGATCACAGCTCATAATACTTGCTCTCATCCAGATAGGTGGGCTGGGCATCATGACAGCCGTAATGATGCTTGGAATTGCTGTCGGAAGAAGGATGGGAATTAAGAGCAGGTTTTTCTTTCTCGGAGGTTTTGGTTTAGATGGGATCAGCGGGGCTGTCCGACTATTGTTTATGCTGGCAAAATACACATTTGCTGCCGAAATAGCGGGCGCGGCGCTGCTCTATTGGGGATTTATCCGTCACGGAATGCCTGTTGCAGAATCTTTTTATTGCGCGGTTTTTCATTCTGTCAGCGCCTTTTGCAACGCCGGTTTTTCACCTTTCCCCGATGGACTTAACGGTTTTTCACTCTCTGTTATAGTGCCTGCGACTGTTATGATGCTCATAATACTTGGGGGCATAGGTTTTCCGGTCTTTGCTAACTGTTGGGAATCATTCAGGAATAAAAAAAGGATATCGCACTATTCAAAACTTGTCATCTATCTTACTTTCTGGCTCATAGCAGTAGGAACTCTCATGCTTTTGATTTCAGACTGGGATAGCGGCCTTGCGGGACTTCCACGCTGGGCGAGATTTTCGAATGCGCTCTTTACAAGCGTGACGACCAGGACTGCCGGTTTTGACACGGTACAGCCCTCTTCCTTCTCCGGGCTGGGCAAAGTCTTGATGATAGTACTGATGATAATCGGAGCCTCTCCTGCCTCTACAGGCGGTGGTATCAAGACGACAACGCTTGGAGTTCTTGCCATTGCGGCATGGAATGAGATGCTTGGCAGGGATGAAAATAACTTTTGGCATAGGAAGATAGCTAATTCCTCTGTCAGAAGGGCTCTGACTATGGCCTTTATGTATGTGATTACTTTTTTTATAGGAGCGGTTGTTCTTTCGCTTATTGAAGATTTTTCATTTGAAACCTTGCTTTTTGAAGCTGTATCGGCGATGGGAACGGTTGGACTTAGCATAGGTGTTACGCCGGAATTGTCTGTTGCAGGTAAAATGGTACTCGTACTCCTCATGTTTTGGGGAAGGGTAGGGATACTTACATTCTTTGCTATTCTAATCAAAGAGGAAAAAAAGGTCGATATACACTACACAGAGGTAGAAATTCCCATAGGATAGCGATCCTTGGAGGAGGGAAACAGATGAGTAAGACTAATAAAAAAAGTTTCCTGGTAGTTGGTTTGGGCCGTTTTGGCATATCTTTAAGCGAGAAGCTTGTCGAGTTAGGACAGAGTGTAATAGGAGTCGACGAACTTGCAGGCCCCGTCGCAGAGATGTCAGAAAAATTGGATGTAGCGGCTCAGCTGGATGTGGCTGATGAAAGCGCGCTTATAAAAGTTGGTGCCAAGGAAGTTGACGTTGCTATAGTAACAATAGGAGCAAGTCTGGAAAAAAGCATACTCGGTACCTCGATACTTGTTGATTTGGGTGTCCCAATGGTTGTTGCTAGGGCAAACAGTGCTATGCATGCAAAGATCCTTGCCAGAGTTGGCGCTCATAGGATAGTATTCCCTGAGTGGGATATGGGGCTTAAAATGGCAGAGAATTTTGTCTATCCTTGGTATTCAAAATTTACAAAGATAGACGGAGGCGATTTCTATTTTGGAAAGGTAGCGCCTCTTCCCGAAATGGTTGGCAATACTATGGCCGAGCTGAGGTTTTCTCAACGTTACAAAGTAATAGTCATACTGCTTGAGCAAAACGGCAAACAGGAAGCACCCTCTCCTATAAGACCTTTTTTGGAAACAGACGGTCTTTGGGTCCTCGGTCACAAGGAAGATATGGACAGTCTTATAAAGAAAACTGACTTAAAGGGGCTATTATAAATCAGGTGCATTTTAAAGCACTCTACGCATACTGGGGGAATAATCGAATGTTTGAAGAACTTAAAAAACAAGGAATAGAGAAAATGGCAGAGGCTGAGTTAAAGCTGCTTGAGCAACTTGAGAAACTTAAAAAAGCGGGAATGGAAAAAATATCAGAGACATCGTTGCCTCAGGATCTGCAGATAGTACGGACAAATCTCCTAGGGCGCAAAGGAGAAGTTACCGAGATACTAAAAAGCGTTGGCCAGGCGGCACCTGAACTTAGGAAAATAATGGGACAGGCAGCCAATGAAGTTAAGGAAATACTTTCCGTGGCTATCGAGCAGAAGAACGAAGAGCTTATTAACTGCGCTTCCTGTTTTCAGGGAGGAGCAGACATAACGCTTCCAGGGGTTAACTTCACAGGAGGGGGACTACATCCGATTACCCAAATGTGCTATGACCTTAATGACGCCTTCCGCTCACTCGGATTCGAAGTCTTTTCAGAGCCGGAGATAACCAGCGAGCTCTATGCCTTTGATTACCTCAATTTCGCACCTGAGCATCCTGCCCGAGAGAGCATGGATACATACTGGCTTAAAGGACATGATGAGGAACACGGAGCTAAACGCCTCTGTCTCAGACCGCATCTCACAGGTGCAAGTGTCCGTTACCTCCAGGAGCACGGCGCGCCTGCAAGATTCGTTTATCCAGGCAGGGTTTACAGAAACGAGACTACCGACGCCAGACACGAAAGGGCGTTCTTCCAGTATGAAGCTCTGATAGTGGACAAAGATTACTCCTTTGCTTCGGGCAAGGTTCTCGTTAAGACTATCCTCGACAAGATTTTCGGCAGAGATGTCGAAGTCAGGATGAGGGTTGGATTCTTCCCCTTTGTCGAACCCGGTTTCGAGATCGACATGCGCTGTCTCGTCTGCGGAGGAGAGGGCTGCAAAGTCTGCAAACACGTAGGCTGGATAGAGGTAATGCCGGGCGGTACTCCTCACCCCAATGTCCTCAGAGCAGCAGGTCTGGACCCGGCAATCTGGTCCGGTTTCTATATAAACATTGGGCTCGACAGACTTGTTATGATGAGATACGGTGTGGATGATGTGCGTCTTTTCCACAGCGCTGACCTTCGCTTCCTCAATCAGTTTAAATAGGAGATAGATATTATGAAATTTTCACTTAACTGGATAAAAAAATATGTCGATCTTCCCAAAGATCTTACGATGGAGAAACTATCCTACGATCTCACGATGTGTACCGTCGAGGTCGAAGATACGACTGATCTTTCAAAAAGCCTGAGCGGACTTGTGGTAGGAAAGATTATCACAGTCGAACCCCATCCCGATGCAGACAAGCTGAGAGTATGTACTGTTGATATCGGGGATACTCCTCCCAGCACGATTGTATGCGGCGGTATAAACCTTACACCCGGCCAGCTGGTCGTAGTTGCCAAACTAGGCGCTATGGTCCGTTGGCATGGAGTCGGCGACCCGGTCGAGATAAAACCTGCCAAGCTGAGAGGCGTACTTAGCAGCGGAATGATATGCGCTTCCGCTGAGATAGGTCTTGCTGACCTCTTCCCGGCGAAACTAGAAGCGGAAATAATGGACATTACCGATTTCGATGTGAAACCGGGAATGGCTATCGCAGATGCTCTTGGCATTAACGACGTAATTCTTGAAGTAGATAAAAAGTCGCTTACAAACAGGCCCGATCTCTGGGGACATTACGGAATGGCCCGGGAGTTTGCGGCCATATACGATCTTAAGTTAAAACCCCTTGATAAATCAGACATCCCGCATGTGAGCGGAGATCTAGATGCAGTAATCGAAGACACCGCTCGCTGCTCTCGTTATACTGCGACAACCTTTACGGGCATTAAAAACGTTGCATCTCCATTTGAGCTTAAGACTCTGATCTGGCGTGTCGGGATGAGACCGATAAATCTCCCCGTCGACATCACGAACTATGTGATGCTTGCAACGGGGCAACCGACCCATGGATTTGATAAAAACCACATAGAGGGTAACATTCATGTAAGAAGGGCAAAAGCTGGAGAAAAACTTGAGTTGCTTGACGGAGAGATACTCGACCTGACGACCGAGGATCTTGTAATAGCAGACGAGAAAAAATCTTTAGGCCTTGCCGGCATAATGGGTGGAAAACTGGACTCCGTAATGGAGGACACCACCGAACTTATACTTGAAATCGCAAACTTTAATGCGATGGGAATTCGTCGCACTGCACAAAGATTTGATATAAGGACAGAAGCCTCCTCGCGTTATGAGAAGAGCTTAGATCCTGAA